>NZ_CP086063.1:1500000-1657500 GCF_020783315.1 Ferruginibacter lapsinanis
ATAGGCGTGGCTGTTAGTGTTAAACTATCTACTGTAGTTCTTAATTGTTTTAATTTTTCTTTTGCGGCCACACCAAATTTTTGTTCCTCATCAATGATCATTACTCCCAGGTCTTTGAACTTGACATCTTTACTTAGTAAGGCATGTGTACCGATGATGATGTCTATTTTTCCTTCTGCTAATTTTAGCAGTGTTTCTTTTTTTTCTTTGGCAGTTTTAAAACGATTGATAAAATCTACTGTTACGGGAAAATCTTTCAATCTTTCGCCAAAAGTTTTATAATGCTGATAAGCTAATATAGTGGTAGGAACCAATACTGCTGCCTGTTTGCCATCACAACAACTTTTGAATGCTGCCCTTATGGCTACTTCAGTTTTTCCAAAACCAACATCTCCGCAAACCAAACGATCCATCGGAGATGGTCTTTCCATATCTCTTTTTACATCAATGGTTGCTTTATTCTGATCAGGGGTGTCTTCGTAAATAAAACTAGCTTCCAGTTCGGTTTGCATATAGTTATCAGGACTATGAGCAAAGCCTTCCTGAGCTTTACGTTGAGCATATAATTTGATAAGGTCTGTTGCAATATCTTTTACCTGTTTCTTGGTCTTTTCTTTCAGCTTGCCCCAAACCTCACTGCCCAGTTTATTCATTTTGGGAATACTTCCTTCCTTGCCGCTGTATTTACCTATTTTATGTAAAGAAGAAATGTTCACATACAAAAGATCTCCGTCTTTATATTGTATCCGAACAGCTTCCTGCATTTTGCCATTAGCGTTGATCTTCTGTAACCCACTATACACGCCTACGCCATGATCGATATGCGTAACATAATCACCGGGCTGTAATTCCCTTAAAGTTTTTAATGTGAGAGCTTTCCCTTTGCTGAACGCTTGTTTTACTTTGTATTTATGATATCGTTGAAAGATCTGATGATCAGTATAGCATACAACTTTCAGGTCATCATCTATAAATCCTTCATGAATACTGGTAGGCACTGGAATTACGTTTATCTCAGCCTTCAGGTCTGTGAAAATTACATGAAGTCTCTCCAGTTGTTTCGGGTTTTCAGCAAAAAGATAAATATTGTATTTTTTTGCTTCGTATTCTTTCAGGTTTTTTATCAGCAGGTCAAACTGACGATTGAAAGAAGGTTGCGGATGAATAGTAAATGTTGGATGTATGAAGTTGGAGGTTGACGATCTGGAGAAGTAAGATTTGTTATTAAATTCTACAATATGCCTCTGAGCCATCAGCTCCTCAATAGCCGCTGCTTTTACAAAATCATTTTCACTCAGCTCTTTCTTTATGTGTAATTCATCATCACTTTCATTTGTTACAGGTTGATTGCTATCGGTCTTAAGTAATGCTAAAAAGAGCTGAAGGTCTTCTTCCTGTTGTTCAATTTTTTCTTTAATAAATTGCCAGTCTTCAGTCCAGATAACAGTATTATCCGGCAATGATTCCAATAACGACACTTTTTCGCCACTGTCATCCTGCAAAATATCTACATTAGGAATAATGTTTACCTGTAATAATTTCCGTTCACTCAATTGAGATTCAGGATCAAATATTCTGATACTGTCAACCTCGTTACCAAACAATTCTATCCTGTATGGTTTTTCGTTTCCAAAAGAATAAATATCTAATATACCTCCACGAATAGCAAATTGTCCGGGCTCATACACAAAATCGGTTCTTTCAAAACCGTAGTCGACAAATTTTGATAAAATACCATTTACATCAATGGTGTCATTTTGTTTTATAGAAATGATATTTTCCGCAAGGGTTTTTGATAAAACTACTTTTTCAAATAATGCTTCACCATAAGTAATGATCAGGTTTTTATTTCCGCCGCTGGCTAATTTTGTCAGCGCTTCTGTACGCAACATTACATGACTACTATTGAGAAGTCTGTAATTTTTTTTATTCTTAAAGGAAGAAGGAAAATAAAAAAGATTTAAGGCCTTGGTGATGTTTTCAAGAGTATTATGAAAATAAGCTGCTTCTTCTGCGTCTCTTAAAATGATGAGGTGATTTAATTGCGCCGCAGCAGGATTGTTGAAAACGCCGGCTACAATAAATTGTGAAGCACTGCCGCTAAGGCCAGAAAGAAGAATTCTTTGAGGTTGAGACAAAGAGATCCTGTCCGCTATTGAAAAACAGCGGGGGTCATTTGTATACTCTTTCAGCAACACATCCAGGTTCATCTGCTGCAAAGATAAAGTAAGATTTTTTAGAAGTAATAATTTGTGCATTTGTAAAATGCTGTAAAATCGGGCTGATTTGGCGGATACTTAAGTGTCTCAATTGGTTAATAGGCAACAAAAGAGATGTTTATACTCTCTTATCAGGGGATTTATATATATTTTTGAAGTGATGTAAAAGTCAAAAGTCCTGATAAACTCTTGTTAATGAAAAAACATGTTCTCTTTATTCTTGTTGTGTCTTTTCTTTCATCTTACCTGATGGCTCAGAGACCTGAGCAATTGGTTAGGTTTAAAAGCGGCGTTTTA
Organism: Ferruginibacter lapsinanis; assembly: GCF_020783315.1. Classification (NCBI taxonomy): domain Bacteria; kingdom Pseudomonadati; phylum Bacteroidota; class Chitinophagia; order Chitinophagales; family Chitinophagaceae; genus Ferruginibacter; species Ferruginibacter lapsinanis. Next base: position 1,502,517 of record NZ_CP086063.1, read on the forward strand.
CCGACAAATAGAAATATAGCCGCAGGAAATTTTTCTAAACAGGCAATCAACAGATCATTATTTAATGACCGGTATTTTGTATTAGTTCAGTTCGAATCAGTTCCTTCACAAAAAATTCAAAATGCATTAAAACATGCAGGAGTTAAATTAGATAGATATATTTCTTCAAATGCCTATTTAGCAAGCATACCAAAAGATTTTAATTTTACAGCAGCGAAAAGTTTTTCAATTAATACTATTGCTCAGATCCCCCCTGTTTATAAAATAGATGATCGGCTAAAAAAAACAGATCCGGTTATTGATAAAGAGAATCTTCGTTTGGTAGCGGTGAGTTATTCTGCTTCGGCAGATGCGAAAATGGTGCAGGATGAATTACTTAAAGCAGGTGCTCAAATAATTCCTACAAAAATATCAAGTGCCGGTGTTGTTTTTGTGGAAGCTGATAAAACTGTTGTTGATCTGATGGCGGATCTCCCTTTTGTTACTTACATAAGCTTGCAAACGATAAAAGATAAGCCACTAAATTATAACAGTGTTGCGGCTCACGGAGTAGGGGCGCTTAATTCAGCGGCAGGGAAAAACCTGAATGGAAAAAATGTGACCATTGGAGTGGGGGACAATGCAGATATTTCAACACATATTGACTTTGCCGGACGGTTGATCAATCGTACGCCGTGGATAGTAACAGATCACGGAACTCATACATCGGGTACAGCTGCCGGCGGAGGAATATTAGATGTGAAGTATAAAGGGATGGCTCCAAAAGCGACCATCATCAGCCAGTTTTTTAGTGATATCATTACAACGGCACCAACTTATATAGCAGATAATAACCTGGTGCTTACCAATAACTCTTATTATTCTGTTGATGTGGGTTGTCCTGGTGAAGGTGAATATGATTTATTGAGCAGCTTTGTAGATGAGCAAACCAACAGCTACAAACAATTACTGCATATGATCGCAGCAGGTAATGATGGTGATTTTACCTGCTCACCTTATCCTGCATTTTTTGGTACGGTGAAGTCAGGGTGGCAAAGCGCAAAAAATGTATTGACAGTTGGTGCGATTAATACACAGGATTACACGATAGCTTCTTTTAGTGGTAGAGGTCCGGTAGATGACGGAAGACTAAAGCCTGAAATTTGCGCAGGTGGAGTAAATATTACATCAACAATCAGTAACAATCAATATTACACTACGGAAGGCACCAGTATGGCCTCACCTGCAGTAACCGGTTCATTGGCGTTGGCGGTTGAACGTTATAGGCAATTGCACTCGGAAGCAAATCCCTCTGCCGCATTGCTAAAAGCATTGGCTTGTAACACAGCAGAAGATCTTGGAAATGCCGGACCGGATTTTACTTTCGGTTTTGGTATGTTGAATGTAAGGAGAGCGGTGGAAGCAATTGACAGCAACCGATATATTATTGATAGCATTGCTAACGGCGAAAATAATGTGCATACAATTACATTGCCACAGGCTGCCAAGCAATTAAAGATACTGTTGTATTGGCCTGATAAAGAAGCATCGTTAAATACATTCAGTACATTGGTCAATGATCTGGATCTGACAGTAAAAGATGTTTCTTTGGCAGTACATAAGCCACTCGTATTAAATCCATCACCGCTTAATGTAACTGATGTAGCTGTTGAAGGAGTTGATCATATCAACAATATTGAACAGATCGTAATCGATGATCCTGCAGCCGGAACGTATTCAATTAATGTGAATGGTTTTTTGTTGCCGTTTGGTAAACAGGATTATGTGGTTACTTATGAAGTTACAAAACCATCTGTTACAGTGGAATATCCTTTTGGTGGCGAAACGCTGGTGCCGGGAGATATTGAAAACATACGATGGGATGCCTACGGGACTGGCAATAATAATTTTACAATAGAATATTCTGTTAATAATGGTTCTTCCTGGATTCCGATTGATACAAATGTGCTTGCTTCTAAAAGAGTGTATAGTTGGACTGTGCCTTCAACAATAACTACAACAGCTTTAATAAAAGTTTCTGCAAAAAATACTGCTTTGTTGGATCAAAGTGATTTTAATTTTTCTGTTTTAGGCAGACCGGTAGTTACTACTGCAAAAATTTGTGAGGGTGCTGTAGAACTTAAATGGAATACTATTTCAGGGGCTACTTCTTACGATATTATGAAGCTTGTAGGGGATAGTATGCAAGCAGTTAATAATACTACCGATACATCTTTTATACTAACCGGTTTAAATAAATATACAAACTATTGGCTTGGGGTACGTGCAAAAAACGGCACTGTTGCAGGCAGACGATCACTTTCTGTATCAGTGATTCCTAACACAGGAGCTTGCTCTCTTTCAGTGTTCAATAATGATATAAAGGTTGATAGCATTCTGGAGCCATCAACAGCGAGGGCATTTTTTGCCAATGCCACTGATGCAACACGACCGGTGAAGATCAATATTAAAAATAATGGTAGCATTACTATACCTGGCCCATTTACTGTATCATATAGTATACATGATTCTTTAGTAGCCACAGAAGTTGTCAATACATCAATCCCCGCCGGTTCAACTGTCAACTATACTTTTGCAACTCCATATCCAACATCTTCAAGTTTTAATTACCTTTTTAAGGCATGGACAAATAATATTGCTGATGGGATTAAAAATAATGATACGGCATATAAAATCGTAAAGTTGATTGCGAATGATCCTGTAACAAGTCTTCCGCTTACAGAGAATTTTGAGTCTATGGCGGCGGCAGATTTTATCACCCCTGAAATGGCAATTGGGGATAATCAACGAATAGATTTTTCTGCCAATACAATTCGTGGCAGGGCCAGAACATTTGTAAATACTGGTTTTGCGTATAGTGGAAGTAAAGCGATCACATTAGATCAGGCACCCTATAATGAAGGTACATCAACAGATTCTTTAATTGTAAATTATAATCTGTCTGCACAAACAGCGAATCAGCTTCGGTATGATTTCTATTACAAGAATCATGGACAAACGGTTAATAATCTTGCTAATAAAATTTGGATCAGGGGTAGTGAAAATGACCAATGGGTGGAAGCATATGATCTGTATCTTAACCAGGCAGCATTGGGAGGTTGGAAGCATGGGGTAATTAATATTAATGATGTGTTGAGCAATGCATTGCCTCCACAAACCATAACTGCTACATTTCAACTTAAAATAGGAGAAGAAGGTCAAACGTCAGCGAATTCACCCTCACCTGAAACTGATATAGATGATGGGTATACATTTGATGACCTGAATTTAAAACAGGCAACCAATGATATTGCGGTTACAAAAATCAATTCACCTTCACCTGCAGAATGTAGTTTGTCTTCAGCAGAAACGATCAGTATTAAGATCAAAAATTTTAATGCTATCACATTGAATAATTTACAGGCAAGCTATCAGGTAAATAACGGAGCGATAGTTACAGAAACGATCGGTGCAATAACAGCTAATCAGATATTGGATTATGCATTTACGCAAACGGTTGATCTGTCTGCATACACAGACTATACAATTAGAGTATGGGTAAAATATGCAGGAGATGATTATCCGGATAATGACAGTATACTGGATTATAAGATTCATAGTAGTCCGCTTATTGCCAGCTATCCTTATTTAGAACGTTTTGAAAATAATGATGGATATTTTTATACTAAAGGAACGAATTCATCCTGGCAATGGGGGATTCCTGCAAGTACTGTTATTAATAAAGCGGCAAATGGTAACAAGGCGTGGGTAACAGATCTTACAGGAAAATATAATAATAACGAAACTTCTTATTTATATTCTCCTTGTTTTGACTTGGCAGGACTACAGCAGCCGGTGTTGTCGTTTAGTCATATTTATGATATTGAATTGAATTTTGATTATACCTGGGTTGAGTATTCAACAGATGGCATTACCTGGCAAAAGTTAGGCAATGCAGGCAATGGCACCAATTGGTACGATGGAATAGTGAATAATGTCTGGCGGTCATCTAAAAAGAAATGGCATGTTGCAAGTATCGATTTACCGGTAACGGGAACGGTTGTACGATTCAGGTTTGTAATGAGCAGTGATGAAGGATTGACATACGAAGGGGTTGGAGTAGATGATGTGCATGTATTTGACAAAGCCCAGATCTATACAGGTGCGCCTGTTTCCAATATTACTCAAAATGTGAATGGGAATAATTGGGTTCATTTTACTTCCGGAGGGAAAAGAGTGGCTTCCGTTAATTCAAATGGAATGAACTTAGGTGCAACAACCGTTAAAGTGTATCCATATACAGGTATTGTGAGAAACAGTAATAACCAGTATTATGCCAACAGGAATATTGTTATACAAAGTGAGCATGCGCCAGCAGGAAATGTAGGCGTTCGTTTTTATTTTACGAATGCTGAAGCTGATAGCCTTATAAGTGCGACCGGCTGCAGTACTTGTTTGAAACCTATTGATGCGTATGAGTTGGGAGTTACTAAATTTAGTGGTAATGGTGCCAATGAAAATGGAACCCTCGATGATAATTTTTCGGGGTACTATAATCTTATTTCTCCTGCTAGTACAGATATAGTTCCATACGATACCGGTTATTATGCCGAGTTTGCTGTGAATAGCTTTAGTGAGTTTTGGTTAAGTAAAGATATCATTACACCCCAGGCAATAAGTACATGTATTGGTAGTACGGTTACTTTTAAAGCCGCTGCTTATGGAACATCCTTTCAATGGCAGGAAGATAACGGTACCGGGTATATTAATGTCGTTAATGGCCCCAATTATGCAGGTGCTACTACCAATACGTTACAATTGATAAATTTACCCGGTTCATATGCAGGGTATAAATATCGTTGTGTAGTGAATGGAATTAATGGTCCTGAAAATACATTGAGATTCACATCTATCTGGACAGGAGCAACAAGTACCGATTGGTTTGTTGCCACTAACTGGAGTTGCAATGCAGTTCCAAATCAATACACAGATGTGGTTATTCCTGCCGGTTTAGTAAGGTATCCGGTGGTTGTTGCAAACACTTCAGTAAAAAGCATTCGGGTACACTTAAATGCAACAGTAACAGTAAATCCCGGAGTCAGTTTAGATGTTAATGGAAAATAATTATGCCTTAAGATTTAGTATCATTTGAATCACAATTGGCAACGTTTGCATAAATATCAATGTGATTGCCGGTATAAATCAATTCTTTCTTTTGTATCATTGCATTGCTAAAAAAAATAACGATTATGGCTGTAGAACCTTGGCGTATTGGAAAAGTTATCAAGATCGAACAACAAACGTACAATACACGTCGCTTTTTCATACAGGTGCCTGAACTGACTTCTTTTGATTTTAAGCCTGGGCAGTTTGTAACGCTGGATTTACCTATACACGAAAAACCTAACAAACGCTGGCGTAGTTATTCTATCAGCAGTTGGCCTGATGGAACGAATGTATTTGAATTATGTATTGTTTTATTGGAAGGCGGTGCAGGAACTACCTATCTTTTTAATGAAGTAAAAGAAGGAAGCGAAATTACTTTACGTGGTCCTGTAGGAGTTTTTAGTCTTCACGAAGAAAATTTCCAAAAAGATATTTTTTTAATTGCTACCGGAACGGGCATTGCGCCTTTTCGCAGTATGGTCAATCATATCAAATTAAAAAACATTGCACATAAAAATGTGCACCTGATTTTTGGTTGCCGTACACAAAGGGATCTGTTGTATTATGATGAATTACGTCAGTTAGAAAAAGATCTGCCGGGGTTTCATTACCATCCGGTTTTGTCAAGAGAGGAGTGGGAAGGAGCCGGTAAAGGGTATGTACATGCTGTATACAAAGAGTTATGCAAAGATCAGCAGGACGCTTGTTTCTTCCTGTGTGGGTGGAAAGCAATGATCGATGAAGCAAAGCAAAGCATACAAGCTTTAGGATACGATAGAAAAGCGATCCATCAGGAATTGTACGGATAGTTATTTTCCATCAAATAAAATATGTATTGCCGGAGAATATCCTGTGATAGGAAACAGCCATCTGTTATTAACGGCATTTTCTCTTTGATATTCACCTCTTCTGGTATAGATAGCAATAGCCCCACCATCACCCGTGCCACCTGTTGCACCCCAAAAAGGAGGAGGGTATGCTTTTACGATGGCAATATCTGCCACATTTATATTTAATATCTGGTCAAGATCTACTTCCATCTCATCTATATAGAAAGCCTGAGTTGTTTTGCCCCGCCAAACCACTTCACTTTCGCCAAAACGACTGATCGTAGTGGTTAGCCCCGCTATTCGGCTACGTAAAAAAGAAATGCAATCAGGATAAGATAATATATCATTGTTGTCTAAACAATCTACTACCCGTTCATCTCCATCGTTAAATAATCCGGTACTGAATTCTTTATTAAATTTTTCTGCTCTTGATTTTTTTATAGCTGTTACAGTAACTTCTTTTAACAGAACTGATTTGTTTTTGTCGTGGCCGGTTGTTTTTTTTGTGTCATTATGAGCAGTTACAGTATCCATTGATACAGGTGTATCTTCCTGTAAGATGATCGATGTACTGAATGTTGAATCGGTAAAGTCTTTTAAAGAAGGAGATTGTTTAATAAGAATATTAGGTTTATCCTTTTTATTTGCGAGGGTATAGTTAAAAACCAAACTGGCTCTATTTTCAAAGATCAGCCCGGGTAGCGTAAACTGCTTATCATCCGTTAGTTTTATTGTTTTGTTGTATATCCGCTGGTTTTTAGTGATCAATAATGCATTGATTGTTTCGCTATTGGTTCTGTTTAAAACCATTCCACTTACTTCAAAAATTTTCGGAAAGAATGCTGCCCTTAATTTTAATGTTCCCTTCTGATAGTTGGCAGGAATAACAATGCCATAATAATTGATCGTGTCAATTACAGGGAGATAAAAACTATCCGTTTTAGCTGCTGTGGTTTGATAAGCGGTAACCAATAATGTTCCCGGCTTTTGTTGAATTGGATTGACCACTGTAAGCCAGACCGTATCATTGGTTACATTTTTCTGACAAGAAATTTTTAACGGATAAGCAGATTGAGCATGAACATATCCCGACAGTAAACAGATAAAGGCTGTAAATAATCTTTTTTTCATTGGAGTTGTAAAATAAGTATTTACAGCCTGAGATACCTACGAAATTTTCTCTGTTATCAATTGTTTAACATCTTTTAATGCGATACGTTCCTGGGTCATTGTGTCTCTGTATCTGATAGTAACAGTATTGTCTTCTTTTGTTTGATGATCGATGGTTACACAAAATGGTGTACCAACGGCATCCATTCTTCTGTATCGTTTACCTATAGCATCTTTCTCTTCATAAAAGCAATGAAAAGATTCTTTGCAACTATCAAATAATTCTTTTGCAATTTCTGGTAATCCATCTTTTTTCAACAATGGTAAGATGGCCAGTTTTGTAGGAGCAATTTTTGCAGGGATCTTTAAAACAACACGGCTGTCTTCAGTGCCATCTTCTTTCAACCATTTTTCTTCGGCATAAGCCAGGCTGATGATAGTTAAGAAAAGTCTGTCTAATCCAACGGATGTTTCCAATACATATGGAACGTAGTTCCCGTAAGCCTTTCCGGTTGCAGGGTCAATATCATTATCGAAATACTGCATTTTCTTTTTGCTGTATGTTTGATGCTGGCTCAGATCAAAATCAGTACGGCTATGAATACCTTCTAATTCTTTCCAGCCAAAAGGGAATTCAAATTCTATATCCAATGCGGCATCTGCATAGTGAGCTAATTTAACGTGATCATGAAAACGCAATTTTTCGGCAGGTATACCCAGGCTTTCGTGCCATTTTTTTCTGGTTTCTTTCCAATAGTTATACCATTCCATTTGAGAGCCGGGACGAATAAAGAATTGCATTTCCATTTGTTCAAACTCTCTCATTCTGAAAATGAATTGTCTTGCAACAATTTCATTTCTGAAAGCTTTGCCGGTTTGTGCAATACCAAAAGGTATTTTCATACGGCCGGTTTTTTGCACATTTAAAAAGTTTACAAAAATACCTTGGGCCGTTTCCGGACGTAAGTATACTTTGTTGTCTTCAGGATTATCTGAAGCTACTGCACCAAATTCTGTAGAGAACATCAGGTTAAACTGACGAACATCTGTCCAGTTGCTGGTTTTGCTGATGGCGCATTTTATTTTATTGTCTTCAATTAATTTTTTTAATCCCACATAATCATCTTTTGTCAGCAATGCATCCATTGAGGCCAACACATCTTTGGCCAATTGCTCATTGCCAATTGCAATTTGTTCATCAGCAAATCCTTCAATTAAGTGATCAACTCTGTACCGTTTCTTGCTGTCTTTATTGTCAATCATCGGGTCACTGAAATTATCAACGTGCCCACTTGCCTTCCATACAGTAGGGTGCATAAAAATAGCCGCATCAATACCCACGATATTGTCGTGTAACTGCGTCATGCTTTTCCACCAATAGTCACGGATATTCTTTTTTAACTGAGCACCGTTTTGTCCATAATCATAAACGGCAGATAAACCGTCATATATTTCAGACGATTGAAATATGTACCCGTATTCTTTACAATGAGATATTAACTCCTGAAAATTGTTTGCTTCGTTTGCCATAATGGCTGCAAATATAAAGATTGTTAGCGGCTCATAAACTTAGCTACGCTATTTTTTATGAGCCGGGCAAAAACAACTTCATTCAACTTTAGTGGTACCATTTATCCTGAGGAACGAAGGGCACTCTTGCACTTCATCACTTTATTGAGCTTTTATCAGAGCGTAGGATGTCTTGTATTATGCAGGAGGTTGGGCCGGAGGTGTTTCCGGAGTTGTAATTACAGCTTTTTCTTCGGGTTGTTCCTGTATGGACTTTACTGATTCAACTTCAATCTCCTGTACCCACACGGCATAATGATTAGGGTATATCCTTGATCTGGTATATATGGCATATACATGTGTAAAAACTGCACCGAAATATAATATGATAGCTGAGTAATACACCCAAAGCAACATTACGATCACCGAGCCGGCTGTTCCGTAAGTAGATGATAATTTGCTATGTCCAAGATAATATCCAATCAAAAATTTACCGGCCATAAAAAGAATGGCAGTTGTAAAAGCGCCGGCCCTTACACTTTTCCATTTTATATGTGCATCAGGTAATACTTTGAATATCATCCCAAAAAGTAATGCAGTGATACCAAATGTGAGTAACACATTAAAAACATATACCATGATCACCGTTAATTCAGGGAATAGTTGTGTAAGACGGTTGATCAGCAATCCCATCAACCCATTGATAAGTAAGGAGACCAGTAATAAAAAACCAAGGCTGATTACAATGGAGAATGAAATGATTCTGTTGAAAAGCAATTTCAGGAACCCTTTTCCTTTACGTGGCTTGGCTTTTAATTTCCAGATAAAATTAATTGAATCCTGTATTTCATTAAATACTCCGGTTGCACCAAATAATAGGGTAGCGCCACCAATGATCGTTGCAATCTTATTGCTTTGTGATAAAGCGGCATTACTTATTGTATGTTGTATTTGCAAGGCAGCTTCAGTGCCAATGAATCCGGATATCTGGTTGTATAGTGTACCTTCAATTGCGGCACGTCCGTAAAAGATATCACTGACCGAAATGATAATGATGAGCATGGCGGGCAAAGAAAAGATGGTATAAAAAGCTAACGCGGCACTCAGTTTCAATACCCTGTTGTCGATAAAATCACTAAAGGATTGCTTTAGTACCGGCCAGATAAATCTTATCGAAGCGTTCATATGATCATTTTAGTTTTTCATTATTCAGGTGCCTGTCTTTGTCTCTTAGGTTTTTCTTTTCAAAATTTTGTTGCAGCGCTGTTGTTAAATCTACGCCTGTTTGGTTTGCTAAACAAATTAATACAAACAATATGTCTGCCATTTCATCCGATAATTCTTTTCCTTTATCTGTTTCTTTAAAAGATTGTTCCCCATATTTCCTTACCATTAACCTGGACAACTCTCCAACTTCTTCCATTAGAATACCCAGATTGGTAAGTTCACTAAAATACCTTACGCCAACGGTTTTGATCCAACTGTCTACTTGCTCTTGAGCATTTTTAATTGTGATTTCCTGCATAATTTATTTTTTAACCACTAAAGCACAAAGTACACAAAGTTTAACAAAGAAATTATTCCTTGTCTTTAGTATCTATCCAGATAGTCACAGGCCCGTCATTCAATAATTCCACTTTCATATCGGCTCCAAATTCTCCGGTAAATATTTTTTTACCCAGATCGTTTTCTATCTGTACAATCATTTGTTCATACATTGGTCTTGCAAAGTCTGGCTTACTGGCTCGTATATACGAAGGCCGGTTTCCTTTTTTTGTATTGGCATGTAAAGTAAATTGACTTACCAGCAAAATATCTCCACCATTGTCTTTTAAAGAAATGTTTGGCACTTTATTCTCATCATCAAAAATGCGTAGATTAATAATTTTATTACTTAGCCATTGAATATCATCAGTTGTATCTGCGTCTTCAATACCAATAAAAACAAGTAACCCTTTTTGTATTTCAGATATTCGTCTATTCAATACCGTTACACTTGCATTTGAAACTCGTTGTATTAATGCTCTCATGATGTATGTTCTTACTTATTTTTAGTGACCTGCTTCTTTTTTTAAATAGACGGGAAAATACAACATCTTCTACAATGCTTAACAGTAAAGCTTTTCCCGTTTATTGTGTCCTGTGCAAAACTTTTGAAAAGCATCAAATTACGATTTATTCATATTATATAATTTGCTTATTTAAATAAAGCCCAATACCAGCGCAATTCTTACGTATTGAAAATGTGTAGATTCTTTACTGTAAAGGGTTTTGATCGTTTAAAAATCAGTAAAACCACGTCAGTGGTGGTTGTTGAAATTTTATCCAATTATCCAAGAAATTAAACAAACATTTTACTTTTTCAGGTGGGGAAAAGTCCGCCAATTCAATAGGGTATTGCATTATGAATTTTTTACACATCCCTTTTCCACATTCTGTTAATATCAAAAATGTGAAATGTCGTTAGCAAAAAATATTTTCGTTAACACAAGCCTTAACAATTACTTAACCCATTTAACGACCTTATTAATATGCCAACAAAGAAACAAGCAGCTAAAGGATTGCAGTTTAGCAGGCAGTTCACTAAAGACGGAGTGAGCCCATATGATATGTTTGAGTACGATTACCGTACATCGGTAATTAAGAATCCGTCGGGTGAGGTCGTCTTTCAAATGGATGATGTAGAAGTTCCCAAACAATGGAGCCAGATCGCAACAGATATTCTTGCACAAAAATATTTCCGTAAAGCAGGTGTACCAAAAGCAGATGGTACAACCGGAAGAGAAACAACCGTTAAACAAGTTGCACATCGTATGGCACATTGCTGGCGTGTGTGGGGTGAAAGAAACGGATACTTTGCATCTGCAAATGATGCGCAGGTATTTTATGATGAATTGGTTTACTCGATCTTAAACCAGGGTTGTGTGCCTAATAGTCCACAATGGTTTAATACAGGTTTATACGAAGTGTATGGCATTGCAGGCAAACCGCAGGGGCATTACTATGTAGATGCAAAAGATGGTCAGTTAAAAAAATCTACTTCAGCTTACGAACGTCCTCAACCTCATGCTTGTTTTATTTTAAGTGTAGATGATGACCTAGTGAACGAAGGTGGTATCATGGATCTTTGGGTGAGAGAAGCAAGGATATTTAAATACGGAAGTGGTGTTGGTACTAACTACAGCAGCATTCGTGGCGAAGGAGAAAAATTGAGTGGCGGCGGTACTTCGTCAGGTTTAATGAGTTTTCTGAAAATTGGTGATAGAGCCGCAGGTGCTATTAAAAGTGGTGGTACCACCCGTAGAGCCGCTAAAATGGTTTGTTTAGATTTGGATCATCCTGAAATTTCTGAATTTGTAAACTGGAAACTAAAAGAAGAAGATAAAGTTGCTGCTTTAATTGCTGCAGGTTATGCAAGCGATTATGAAGGAGAAGCCTATCGTACGGTTAGCGGACAAAACAGCAATAATTCAGTTCGTATTCCAAATTCATTCTTTAAAGTATTGGATGCAGATGGCGATTGGGAATTAAAAGGCAGAAGCGATGGAAAAGTGATGAAGACCATAAAAGCAAGAAAATTATGGGATGAAATAAATTATGCTGCATGGCGTTGTGCTGATCCGGGTACACAATACGATACCACCATCAACGAATGGCACACATGTCCAGAAGGAGGCCCAATAAGAGCGTCTAATCCTTGCAGTGAGTATATGTTCTTAGATAACACTGCTTGCAATCTAGCCTCTGTGAACCTTCGTCGTTTCTTTGATGAAAGTGATAATAGTTTTGACGTAAAAGGCTTTGAACATACTTGCCGTTTATGGACAGTAGTGTTGGAAATTTCTGTATTAATGGCTCAGTTCCCTTCTAAAGAAGTGGCACAATTAAGTTATGATTACAGAACATTAGGTCTTGGTTATGCTAACTTAGGTTCAATGCTAATGGTAAGTGGTATTGCTTACGACAGTGAGGAAGCTAGAGCAATAGCAGGTGCAATCACAGCTATCATGACAGGTGTTTCTTATAAAACATCTGCAGAGATGGCCTCTTTCTTAGGAACCTTTGCTAAGTATGAAGAAAATAAAAAGCACATGTTACGTGTAATGCGTAATCACAGAGCTGCTGCTTATGATGCACAGGAAGCATACGAAGGAATAGAAATAAAACCACAAGGGATCAACGCAAAATATTGCCCTGATTATTTATTGACTGCTGCTACAAATGCATGGAATGATGCTGTACAGTTAGGCGAAAAATATGGTTATCGCAATGCACAAACAACAGTAATTGCGCCAACAGGTACAATTGGTTTGGTAATGGATTGTGATACTACCGGTGTAGAACCTGATTTTGCATTGGTTAAATTTAAAAAATTAAGTGGCGGTGGATATTTCAAGATCATCAATCAAAGTGTACCACAGGCTTTACGTAATTTAAAATACAGCGAAAAAGAAATTGAGGAAATTGTAAACTACGCCAAAGGCCATGCAACATTAGAAGGAGCCCCATACATTAATACACAAACATTATTGGCAAAAGGATTTACAAAAGAAGAATTAGCAAAAGTTGAAAAATCTTTAGGCAGTGCTTTTGAAATTGGATTTGTGTTCAACGTGTATACACTTGGGGAAGAATGTTTGCAACGCCTAGGATTTACCGAAGAACAATACAGAGATTTTAGCTGGAACTTATTGGAAGCCTTAGGATTTACTGATGAAGAAATTGAGGCGGCGAATATTTATGTGTGTGGTACCATGACAGTAGAAGGAGCTCCATATTTGAAAGATGAACATTTGCCTGTATTTGATTGTGCTAATAAATGCGGACAAAAAGGTGAACGTTTTATCCATGCACATGGGCATATTCGTATGATGGGTGCGGCGCAACCATTCTTAAGTGGAGCTATCAGTAAAACGATCAATCTTCCAAATGAAGCAACAGTAGAAGAAATTGCAGATTGCTATCGTCTGAGCTGGGAGTTAGGTTTAAAAGCGAATGCGTTGTATAGAGATGGTTCTAAATTGTCTCAACCACTTAGCAATAAATCTGACAAAAAGAAAAAAGCGAGCACTGAAGAAGTCACTGCAGAAGCAGATGAAGTTGCAATGCCTGAATCATCTATTGTAGATATGAGTAAGCTTACTGTAGACGAATTATTGGATGAAGTAAGCAAACGTATGCAAAATAGCCCTGATACAGTGTTGAAAGGACGTTTAGCTAAAATCGTAGAAAGAAAAACATTGCCGGCGAAACGTAGAGGCTTTACACAGAAAGCAAAGATCAACGGACAGGCATTATTCCTAAGAACAGGCGAATATGGCGATGGTACTGTAGGAGAGATCTTCATCGATATGGCAAAAGAAGGAGCCACTGTACGCAGTATGCTGAACTGCTTTGCGATAGCAATATCTATCGGATTACAATACGGTGTTCCTTTAGAAGAATTTGTAGAAAAATTTGTGTTCACTCGTTTTGAACCGGCCGGCATGGTGGATCATCCGAATATTAAAACAACTACCTCTATCATTGATTTCATTTTCCGTTCATTAGCGTATGAATATTTAGGCAGAAATGATTTAGTTCATGTGTTGGATAAACCGGAAGTACAAAATTTAGGTGATGAGGCTTGGGACGCTTCTACTCCAACCATTGGAGACAGAGTGCATGAGTTGAGTGAAGTAAGAGTAGTGGGAACACCTACTAATACAAGCGGTCTTTCGCACAGAACACCGGCTGCATCAAAACCGGCAGCATATCAGCAACTTGATCCGATGAGTGCTGCGGCTAAAAGTCGTCAGAGCGATGCGCCTGCCTGTACTAACTGCGGAAGTATAACAACCCGTAGCGGAGCTTGTTACAAATGTGAAAATTGCGGAACTCAAGGTGGGTGCGGTTAATTTTTTTACTAATCCTAACCATAAAAACAAAGTAGAGCCCCTCGATTTTATCCTGGGGCTTTTTTTATGACTAAGACGGAAGATCAACCTTGAAATACCCATATCAAGGTATTTGATTACCCAATTATTTGTTTGAAATTTATAGACAAAATAGAAAATATGAAATACTTGTTTTCCACTATACTGTTTTCGGCTCTTTTCTTTGTTGCGTCTGCACAAGATTATATAATAGAGGGGAATGAAGTGAAAATAGATAAACCAATATTATTTAAGACCGCATCAGCCACCCTATTACCTGAAAGTGATGAAGCCCTCACAGTCATTAAAAATTATTTAGAGGCTAAAACCTACATTTCTTTGTTACGTGTAGAAGGACACACCAATTCTGCAGGAGATGAATCCGCAGCCCAATATTTGTCCGAACAGCGGGCAAAGGCAGTATGTAAGCGCCTGGTTGAATTAGGCGTTGATTGTAAACGATTGTTAGCAGTAGGTTTCGGTAGTCAAAAACCGATTGCTGATAATAGTACGCCAGAAGGAAGAGCAGCTAATACGAGAATAAGTTTTATGAATGCAGCAATTCGTGGGCATCTTATCGGAGGAATGCCGGGAGATGGTGGTGGGGTAGTGGCCGGAGATGTATGTGAATAATTATCAGGTATATTTGCAGCATGACTTCTCAATTTTTTACATACAATAAAGGCAAAGTAATTCAGGCATTACGCTATCATTTTATTACCCGTAAAGAAATTAAAATAATGATGATACTGGTAAATATATTTGCCATTGTATCTGCGGCATTATTCTTTTTCAAAAAAATATCACCGATCGCATTTTTAATAAGCGCTGTTTTGTGGTTTGCATTAATGATCATTTTCTGGTTCATTTTACCGATCATGATCTACCGGAAGTCCGCTACCTTTAAAGATAGATTTAAAGCATCACTGGATAATAATGAGTTTACCATTGAAAATGATAGAGGTAGCCGAAGCTGGCCTTGGACGGACTTTAGCACGATGATGGAGAGTCCGCATTTTTTTCATCTATATTTCGATACCCGTTCTTTTTTTATAATACCAAAAGAAGCATTCGAAGGTGATGACGAACACGAAGCAAGAAAAATTTTTGCACAGAAAATAAAATAATCCCCCCCCCCCTCTGCGCCCTAAAGGGTTTTCCTTTGTTAATGTATTAATTTTTTTGCCCCTTTTAATTTGTAAAAGAAATGCGGCATAGATGTGCTATAGTTTCCTCTTTAGGGGGCGGCGGGGCATTACCTCAATTTTTTTTCCATCACATGATGAGGTGTTTTTACCTCAATAAATTGTGTGCCCTTTATCTTGTATCCAAATTTTTCGTAGAAACCAATAACATTATCACGGGCATGCATCATCAGTCTCTTATAGCCTTTATCTCTAGCCAGATTTTCAGCAAACATCATAATAGATTCACCGATACCTTTTCCCTGTAAATTTTTTTGTACAGCCATTTGGCGCAAACGAATATCGCCATCTCCCAGGGGAGTTAGTATGCAGCATCCCAACATTTCATCTTCATCAAAAGAGGCAATTAAAATATCATTCTTATCCTGATCCAAATACTCTTTCCTGAAATCTAGCCCCAAGGGTTTACGCAATATTTCATAGCGTAAGGCTACCATTTTTTCATATTCTTTGCTGCCGTGGTCTATTTGTTTTAGCCCCATAATGGTTTTTTTTATAAATGCATATGATTGTAGTATCTCGAAAGGATGTTCAATATACAATGAATTTCCCTTTGTACCAAAGGAAAAAAGGCTAAAAAATGACAGCCCTATAAATACACAATAACCCCCTCTTTTTTAAGTTGTTGACAATTTCTTTGTATTTGTTACAAAAAGTATATTTTTGCACCTGATTAACTAAATAATACAATTATGTCAGACATTGCAACAAGAGTAAAGAAAATTATTGTTGACAAATTAGGTGTAGATGAAGGCGAAGTAACCACTGAGGCTTCTTTTACCAATGATTTAGGTGCCGATAGCTTGGACACCGTAGAATTAATTATGGAATTTGAAAAAGAATTCAATATTTCTATTCCAGATGAACAAGCTGAAACCATCACTACAGTTGGACAAGCAGTTACTTATTTAGAAGAACATTCTAAATAAAGGGAACTTTAAAATTTTTTTACCACATAGACAGGCCCTGGAAACTAAGCAATAATTTAGTACTTTGGGCGTGCCTATGTGGTTGTTTTATCTAATCATTACTCACCTAACTATATGGATCTAAAAAGAGTAGTAGTAACCGGGTTGGGAGCCCTCACTCCATTAGGGAAAACTGTTGCTGATTATTGGCAAGGGTTAGCTGATGGAGCTAATGGCTGCGATTTTATTCAACAATTTGATGCAGCTAAATTTAAAACAAGGTTTGCCTGCGAAGTCAAAGATTTTGATCCAACACTTTATTTAGATAGAAAAGAAGCTCGGAAGATCGATCGTTTTAGCCAGTTTGCTTTGATAGCAAGCGATGAAGCGGTAAAAGATGCCGGTATCACTGCTGATAACGTTGACCCGGACAGAGTTGGTGTTATATTTGGTAGTGGTATAGGTGGATTGATCACATTTCAGGAAGAAGTGATGAACTTTGCATCCGGAGATGGTACTCCACGTTTCAATCCTTTCTTTATTCCAAAAATGATATTGGATATTGCCGCTGGGCACATATCTATGCGTCATACATTCAGAGGTCCTAATTATGCGGTAGTAAGTGCCTGTGCATCAAGTACTAATGCAATAATTGATGCTTTTGATAATATCCGTGTGGGGAAATCAGATATCATTATTACCGGAGGTAGTGAAGCCGTTGTGAGTGCAGCAGGCGTGGGTGGTTTTAATGCCATGAAAGCATTGAGCGAAAGAAATGATGATCCGAAATCTGCCAGTCGTCCTTTTGATAAAGACCGTGATGGTTTTGTAATGGGAGAAGGTGCAGGTGTACTGGTGTTAGAAAGTCTGGAGCATGCGCTAGCTCGTGGTGCAAAAATTTATTGCGAAATAGCAGGTGGTGGTGCTACTGCCGATGCTCATCATATTACCGCTCCACATCCGGAGGGGTTGGGTGCAAGAAATGTAATGAAAGCTGCATTAAAAGATGCCGGCCTACAGCCTGAAGATATTGATTATATCAATGTTCACGGTACATCTACACCGTTGGGTGATATTGCAGAAACGAAAGCGATCCTTAATGTTTTTGGTGATCATGCCTACAAATTAAATATCAGCAGTACAAAAAGTATGACAGGCCATTGTTTGGGTGCTGCAGGTGCGTTGGAAACATTGGCTTGTATCATGGCCGTTACAAAGGATATTGTACCTCCAACGATTAATCATTTTACTGATGATCCGGATTTGGATCCAAGACTTAACTTTACTTTCAACAAAGCTCAACATCGTGTAGTAAATGCTGCATTAAGCAATACATTTGGTTTCGGTGGACATAATGCTTCTGTGATAGTAAAAAAATATAAGCCTTAGGTTTATACGAAAATTTTTCTTTTATAATGCAAACCTTACTCGATATCGAGTAAGGTTTTTTAATGCAATTTTTTTCTGTTAAGGATAAAATCACTAGGATTTACCACTTGCGTAATGTAACTTAAAGGTCCACAATAAATGATTGTATATGAAAAAGAGTAGTCAAAATTGTCTGCAATATGCGATCTGGATCGACCAGAAAAAAGCGATCATTGCCTGCATGAATAAAGAAGGACAGATAACTACAGAATCATTGAATTCTTCTTTGGAAAGTCATGTACGTTTTGCCGGAGAAACATCTAATAAGAATAGATTATTTGCGGGTGCACTCAATCAAGAAAAACACATTCAAAATCGGCAGCATGAAAAACAAAAAGCTTTTGTAAAAGAAGTAGCGTCACATTTGTCAAAAGTGCAAATGATCATGATCATGGGGCCTGCCGAAGTGAAATATGAATTGCACAGAGAACTTGAAAAGAGAAAAGCGTTGTCTGCTGCAACTATGATTGTAAAGAGTGCAGATAAAATGCCATTACATGAAATAAAAGCAGTGCTGAAAGACCGGGCCTATGCCTGATCAATTTGCTTGGACAAATTTTGATGCAGATACAAAGCTCAAAACAATACCGGTAAAATAAACTCCCAGGTATTGGCATTCGCTTTATTAGTAAGGCCGTTATTTAGCAAACGATTATATCTTACACCAAAACTAACAGGATACATATTCCACCATTTGGTATCAAACAGTAATTCAGCTCCTGCGGTTCTGAAAGGAAATGTATTTCCTGTTCGTAAACTTTTTGCAATAGTATGATCGTAAAAAAGATTTCCTCTTACCCGTAAAAAATATACAATATTGGCAATCCCCCGGTCGGGATATAAAATAGGTAAATGATAATTGGCAGACAGCTTCCACATTCTCGGATAATCCACAACGGTATAACCACGAGAAAAAGGAAAGTTATTTGAATAATAATATTGATTAGCTGTATCTCTTGATTGAAAGGCTGCGGCAATTACCAGGCTATGATTGTTGAATAATCCCGGCAGGTAAATGCTGGTGGTAGCGGTTAATTGGTTGGCTGTGTATTTATTCAACATGCTTTTGTATTGCACAGAAATACTTTGTGCAAAAGAAGGGAATATTTGTTGCACGGCTTTTTGTATTTGCCATGAATAAGAAATGCCGCTATGCAGGTATTGGAAAGAACCATTATTGAAAATGTTTTTTGCAATACCTGTCCATTGAACTTTCTCGAGGGTATATGAAGCGAATAATCTTAAAAAATGATATTGTTTTCCTGATGAAAGATCAAGAGGTAATTGTAATCCGGGAGAGAGATTGAATTCATTCCAATGTACTGATTGATTATTGTAAACCGCCGTTCTGTTCAATGTTTCATCAACGGAGATATAAGGTTGAATAAAGCTGCCTCCGTAAATAGCGGAATATTTAAACTGATGACTTTTTTCATTTTCATTGTAAGTATAAGCTGCTTCAGTTTGTAATGTGTTCAAAATATTTTCACTATATGCAGTAAAAGACCATTCCGGTCTTTCGTAAAGGGGCCTCCAGCTATGAAAATTAAATAGGTGCCTTCCTTTACGATATTTTGATACGGCGAATTTTCTGTCAGAAATATTTTTAAGTATTTCAGATGTTGCAGCTATACGAATATTGTATAAGGCATTATTACCGGTGTCAGCACTCATCTCAGAAAAATCATTTTCCACTGGTTTTATTTTTACTAGACGATAGCCATATGCAGTAGGAGTAGTGGCGATAACTGTTGAGTCGTTTAGGCGATCACCTTTGTATAAGCCTGTATGAATACTTCCCAGCCTGTTAAGGTTAAATGTATGGTGATTGCTTTCTCTATAACTCCATAATTCATCTTTGCCGCCTGATGTTGCAGTGAATAAAACATCGTCTGCTGTAATTTGTAAAAAACCGATTGTATGTTCTGTTGTATATAATGTTTGAATATTGCCTTCTTTTATTTTTACCAAACTATTTTGATTGCCATCTATAGTTCTGCTGATCGCATACACTGAACTGTCATTCATTGAAAACTTTGGAAAAGAATATATATGTCCATCTGAATATACAATTGTTTTTTCAGCGCCATCAGTATTCATGATAACGATTTTTGATTGTGAACTGTAAGTGTCAGTAGGATCAATTTCAACAGCTGTAATTTTTTTGCCCTTATGAGAAATATCCGGAGAAAAATATCTGGATCGCTGTTTGATCGTTTGTTGCTTTCCCGTTACAATATCTAGTATTGTTATTTGACTAAAATCTTTGTTGCCCCATCTAGCATCAGGTTTATAACTTGCGTAAATGATCTTGCCGTTATTGTATGAAAAGTACTCATCGACGCTTATTTTTTTTACAGCGATCTTTGTTTCATTGCCTTTATTGTCAATGCTGTAAAATGTCGGTATTTTTTTATTGCTGTTTTTTAAAACTATAATATCACCATTTTGTCCAACATAAGGATATTGGTAGTTCATTACATCTTTTGTTTTCAATGGAGTAATAAATTCGTAGGGTGTACTTGCTTCTTGTTTCCATTGATTTTCGTAAAATGTTAGAGCATTACTAACAAACTGTTTGAAAGAAATGCCCGAATACTTTTTTACAGCGCCTTGCATTGGATAAAATAATGGCTTAAATGCAGCGGCGTCAGACGTTACTTTTTGCCAAAAATCATTACCGTATTTGTTATTGCCATAAGCAACTAATAAGTAGCCAAGGTTATAATGGTTAGGAATGTTTTTTATAAGAGAACCATTCCTGAGCTGCATGTAATTGTAATGCAGGTTATTCAATACAATACTTTTGAAACCACTAAAAAACACAGGAAGTCGTCCTCTGCCACCAGATGATAACTTTGTTTCATTAAACACCGCATCTCCTTCAAAAAACCAATCGGGAACACTGGCAGAATTAGCAAGCGCTTGTCCTTCCTCTCCTAAAATCAATGAAGCAAACTTAGATAAGCCTTTATTGAAATTACTATATTGCTGAACATGCCTCCATTCATGTATACTCAAATTGTCCAGCCAGTTGGTGGCACCCAATTCAAAAGGGCTTTGCGGATAATTCAAATAATATTCGCTTCTATATGGAGCCAGGCCTACATAAGCATTTGAGATGGTGGTAAGGTTCTGTAAAACGATATTTATTTTCCTGATCTTAGTACCGATAGAGCTATCCTGTGTTTGTTGTATCCGATGTAGTACGGATGCGATTCTCGTGGCTTGGTTTTCAAGTCCTTTCGGGAAGATGATGCGAACGGTATCCGTGTTTATTTGTTGCCATAAAATATGGGAGTCATTTCCGCCAAATGTCTGAGCAGTTATCTCCTTTTGAGTGAAACAACCCATACAAGTCAATAGTATATACATTGATACCTTGCCAATAAAAATCCTCATAAGTTAAAGTTAACCCATTGATAAAAAATATTGCAACTATTAAGTAGTAGTTTAGTGTAAATACTTTGTTATTACGCTAAAAGCAGTAATTTCGGTTTAAATTATTATTAATTTTCGTGGATTTTCTTAAAAACATTTTACCAGGTACCGCTAAAAGCAAAGAGTTTAAAAAGCAACTCACTAATGTATTGGGATTTGCTCCCGGTAAATTAGACTTGTATACTACGGCGTTAAGTCACCGTTCAGTAAGAGAAGGTGCAGATGAAAATAATGAACGCCTTGAATTTTTAGGCGATGCGGTTCTGAGTTCCATAGTAGCGCATTACCTTTTTATGAAGTATCCTTATAAAGGCGAAGGGTTCTTGACCGAAATGAGGAGTAAAATGGTAAATCGTCAGCAGTTGAATGATGTCGGGGTAAAAATGGGGTTGAAAAAAATAACCATCTATAATAAGTTTGATAGTGCCTTAAAAATTTCTCAAATTTTCGGGAATACTTTAGAAGCCTTGATCGGTGCTGTTTATTTGGATAAAGGGTATAAAAAAACTCAGAAATGGGTTGAAAAAAATATCATTCTTACACATATGTTCATCGACGATCTCGAGGGGATTGAAATAAACATTAAGAATAGGTTGTATGGCTGGGCAAACAAAAATGGAAAAGTATTGGATTTTGAAACTTTGGAAGAAGTATTTCAAAATGGCAGACGATTGTTTACCATTGGCGCAACTGTTGATGGAGAGTTAGTGGCGAAGGGGAAAGGATATAATAAAAAAGATGCCAGTCAGATTGCAGCTCAATTAGCGGTGGAGAAATTAGGGTTGTAAAATAGCGTTCAATGGCTTAAAACGATTAATGTTTATTTTAAACAAAGCGCTATAAGTTTAAAGAATCATCTAAAACTCAATGAGGTAACGAATTTAATCAACGTTAAACGTTTTAAACCATTAAACGACTTCAACGTTTCAAACGACAAAACAAATGACCTTTGGAATTATAGGCAGTGGTAGTTGGGGCACAGCCCTGGCGAAAATTTTAACCGATAATGGGCAAACGATTTATTGGTACAATAGAAGTGAAAAGGCAATCGAGCAATTCAAAAAACGCAGACACAATCCCCACTATTTAAGTACAGCATATTTCGATCTCAATAAAATTAAATTAACCACTAATGTGGCTGATGTGATCAATCATTCTGATTGTGTTGTTATTGCAGTGCCGTCTGCTTATGCTACAGTTACTCTGCAAGAGCTTGATAGAAATATCTTTTCAGGTAAAAAAATAATCAGTGCAATAAAAGGTATTTTGCCTGAGCATAATTTATTGTTGAATGATTATTTAAAAGATGAATTCAATGTGCTGCTTGAAAATTATTTTGCAGTACTCGGCCCTTGTCATTCCGAAGAGGTAGCCGCTGAAAAATTATCTTATCTGACTTTTTCCGGTATCGATAAGAATGCCACCCACGAGATAACAAAATATTTCAAAACAGATTATTTAAATACTGTTGAGAACAATGATATTTATGGTGTGCAGTATGCGGCCATCTTAAAAAATATTTATGCTGTTGGTGCCGGTATAGCACATGGCTTAGAGTATGGTGATAATTTTTTAAGTGTGCTCATCGCAAACAGTGCAGATGAGATGGGAGGCTTCCTGAAAAAATCGACCATTATCCCTCATGCAGAGCATCCAACATCCAACATTCAACATCCGGCCAACTACTCGGCTTCCGTTTACCTTGGGGATCTGTTAGTAACCTGCTACTCTCTTTTTAGCCGTAACCGTACTTTCGGTAACATGATTGGTAAGGGGTATTCTGTAAAAGCAGCCCAGTTAGAAATGAGCATGGTGGCAGAAGGTTACAATGCCAGTAAATGTATGTATCTCATCAATCAAACTGTAAAAGCGCCCATGCCAATTGCCGAAACGGTGTACCGTATTTTGTGGGAAGGTTTGGATGCGGAAGAAGGGTTTAAAATTATTGAAGAGAGTTTGGTGTAAATCAAAAAAACAGATCAGCTGCTATTCCATCTGCAAACAGTTTGCCTTCATTCGTAAGACAGATCGATGTATTGATGTACTTTATTTTGCCTTTCCATTTTTCACTTTTCACTTTTAGTTTTTCACTTTTATCCTTTCCAAATTTTAAACTGACATGCTCTAAGTTCAGCCCTTCCATAGTTCTCAACGATGTCATAATGTATTCATTTAATGCCTGAGTCTCGGTAAGTATTTCTTCTTCGAAGCTCAATGCATCGTTTTGTAAAGATTGAATGTATACAGCGTTATTGGAAATATTCCATCGCCTGCTTTTTCCATCAAATGAGTGCGCTGATGGACCAAAGCCATAATATTTTTTTTGCTGCCAGTAGCTGCTGTTGTGTTTACTGCGAAATCCTGGCTTTGCATAATTGCTGATCTCATAATGCTCATATCCTGCAGCATTCATCCAATCCATTAACAAAGAAAATTGTTCTGCCTGTTTCTCTGCATCTACCGGGGCTTTTTTATGCTGTGCAATTAATTTATCCAATGCTGTTTTAGGTTCTACCGTTAAGGCATAACAGCTGATATGCGGAATATTTTTTTCTGTAACTATTGCTACGTTTTTCTGCCATTGCTCGTTTGTTAAAATTGGAGAGCCATAGATCAGATCAACAGAAAAATTTTCAAATCCTGCATTTCTGATCTTGTCAATACATATCAGCGATTCGGCTGCCGTATGAGCCCTGTTCATCCATTTCAATTCTTCTTCAATGAATGATTGTATGCCGATGCTGAACCGATTAATACCTATAGACTTCCATTGTTGTAATTTTTCATCAGTGATATCATCGGGGTTGGCTTCTAATGTGATCTCGATCGTGTTAGAAAATGTAAACTTTTGTTGCAGAGCATCAAAAATTAATTGCAGGTCATCTATAGATATGATACTGGGTGTGCCGCCGCCAAAGTACAAGGTTTCAATATCTTTGTCTTCTTCTGCAGGAGAAGTAAGTGTTATCTCTTTTATCAAGGCGGCTATCAGTTCATCTTTCTGTTTTAAGGAAGTAGAAAAATGAAAGTTGCAATAATGGCAAGCCTGCTTGCAGAAGGGGATATGAATATAAATTCCTGACAATATAATTTTTGGTTTAGTATTTAATATTTAATATTGACAGCAGGAGCAAGGAATGATAAACAAAGTAAACAAATCATGGGTCATTAATCGTCAATTATCAATTATACTAATTGTCTGCCTGTTTATTTTTAGCAAGTCCACTGCTCAATATCAACTTAAAATAAATTTTGTCGATAAAGATACACTCTTCAATCCGCAGTCGTTAAAATTAACTACCAGCTTTAGCAATAATCTTGCTTGTGTAAATTATATCAATCAACTACCCGGATTATTGCATTCCAAAGGATATCCTGTAGCATCAGTAGATAGTGTGGCTTATTATGCCGGTTTTGCAATCATACAATTATATGTAGGCAAACAATTTCAAAAGATAAAACTACATATTGATGGAGGAGATAAAAAGCTTTTTTCAGTTGTGGGTAATTCGGAACGATCGCTTGATGTTTTGCAAATTCAAAAGCTGCAACAAGGGATCTTGAATTACTATGAAAATAATGGATACCCCTTTGCTTCAACTTATTTAGATAGTATCAGCTTTAACGATGTGGCCATGACAGCAACACTTAAAATAGATAAAGGTGTTTTGTATCACATAGACAGTATCAGGGTATATGGGAAAGCGAAAATCTCTAATGTTTTTTTACAGCAATATTTAGGCATAAAAAACTCAAGTATTTATAGCAGAGAAAAGTTGCAAAATGTTGGTAAACGATTATTAAACTTACCATACCTCCAGGAACAACAACCTTCTGATATTACACTCTTGGGCACAGGTTCTATTCTGAATCTTTATTTACAACCCAAGCCAAGCAGCCAGATAAATTTTTTGGTTGGCTTTTTGCCTGCAGATAACCAAACGGGAAAACTTCGTTTTACCGGTGATGTTAATTTGAATTTGAAAAATGTGTTGGCACATGGCGAAACGCTTTTGCTTAACTGGCAGCAATTGCAGGCAAAATCTCCCCGATTGAATATTGGTTTTCAACAACCTTATATTTTCAGGTCTCCTTTTGGCATTGATTTTTCATTTAACCTATTTAAAAAAGATTCAACTTTTATACAATTAAATACTCAACTTGGGTTGCAATATCTTTTATCTGCCAATCAATCGGGTAAAATATTTTTTCAACAACAAAGTAGTGTATTGCTTTCGTCTGGTGTAGATACCGATCAGGTAAAAGCTACTAAGCAGTTACCGTTGAATATTGATGTTAGTGCTACTAATGTGGGTTTGGATTACGAATGGAATAATACCAATTATCTCTATAACCCGATAAAGGGAAATGAATTGAAATTGACGGCATCTGTCGGGGTAAAAAAAATTACAAAGAATAATGATGTGCTGAGTTTAAAAGACCCTTTGTTTGACTACGGATCTTTATACGATTCATTGAAACTTAAAACATATCAGTTTAGAGTAAAAATATCTGCAGCACACTTTTTCCCTTTGGGTAAATTAAGTACACTAAAAGCAGTATTAAATACAGGACTGTATAATAGCGAGAATACCTTTCGCAACGAATTGTTTCAAATAGGTGGATATAAAATATTAAGAGGGTTTGATGAGGAAAGTATTTATGCTACCCAGTATGGTGTAGCCACGGCAGAGTATAGGTATCTGTTGGGGCTTAATTCGTATTTGTTTGCTTTTGTGGATGCCGGATGGGTGAAAAATCATTATCAGTCTATCAACGTAAATAATAATTTTATTTCTTCTGGGGCAGGACTGGCCTTTGAAACTAAACTAGGTTTATTAAATATTAGTTTTGCCATAGGTAAACGAAATGACATAAAACAGGATTTTCGTCAAGCAGCGAAAATACATTTTGGTTATATCAATTATTTTTAAAAATATATCAAATACTGTCTATTATCCTTTAATCATCTATATTTTTGCAGCATAAAATTATTTCTTTTGAAACAGGTAGTATTATTTTTTTTGCTTTTTATTGCGGCGCCTGTTTTTCTCTTTTCACAAACGGCAGACTCTTCGTTAATTAAACAGGACACTGTTTTACACGATACCATAAGCACTAACCCTATCAACCAATTCTTAGCAAAAAATTCCTTATTGAATTTTACACAAGACACAATATTGCTTACAAGTGGGATTAAGTACAAGGCAAAATTGGATAGTTTTCTGGCAAAGAACATTTTAGTAAATCATAAAAGCCAATCTATAGCGCTTACAGCACTTCCCAAAAAGATTGATAATGACCAGGCCATTTATTTTTATTTGATTGCCGGGATGGCATTTTTTCTGGCATTCTTTAAATTTTCCTATGCTAGGTATTTCAATAATCTTTTCAGGGTGTTTTTTAATACATCGCTAAGGCAGAGCCAACTTACAGATCAATTGTTGCAGGCAAAGTTGCCTTCATTATTTTTCAATGTTTTCTTTGTTTTATCAGGAGGGGTATATCTCTATTTTTTGTTATACCATTTCAAATGGTTGGGTGGATCAGGTCTCTTGTTTCAGCTGGCACTATGTGTGCTGGCAATAGCATTGATATATACCGGTAAGTATCTTACCATTAAGTTTACAGGTTGGCTTACAGGGCAGCGGGAGGTAACCAATACATATATATTTGTGGTATTTCTTATAAATAAGATCTTGGGGATTTTTCTGTTACCTTTTATTACCGTGATAGCTTTTTCGACCGAAGCATTAGCAAGCAGTGCTGTATTGATCTCTTTATTGCTGGTTTCATTGATGTTGATTCTCAGGTTTGTCAGATCTTATGGATTGTTACAGAATAAATTAAAAGTCAGTAGGTTTCATTTTCTTTTATATATCGCCGGAGTGGAAATAATTCCCCTGCTACTCATTTACAAAGGCTTGATGGTTTTATTAAATAAAAATCTCTAACTTTGCAGTACGATAGGAAAACTTATAATTGCACATGGCTAAAATAGGGGATAAAAATACAGGAGCAAAGGCCGGATCAATAAAAAAAGTACTCATTACTCAACCTAAGCCTGAAGGCGAAAAGTCTCCGTACTTTGACTTGGCAAAGAAGCATGATATTGAGCTACATTTTCATCCATTCATTATCATTGAAGGGATTCCTGCGAAAGAATTCAGGAAGCAAAAAGTTGACATGGTAAATTTTACAGCTGTAATTTTTACCAGTCGTCATGCAATTGATCATTTCTTCCGTATTTGCGAAGAGATGAAGATCACTGTATCTCAGGACACTAAATATTATTGCATTACAGAAGCAATAGCACTATATCTTCAGAAATTTATTTTATACAGGAAACGTAAAGTTTTTTACGGAGCTGATGGCACTAACAAAAGTTTGTTTGATGTGATCAATAAACATAAAGACAACGAAAAATTTCTGTATCCATGTTCGCAATCCTTTGATAGCGAAATTACAAACTGGTTGAAAGCCAATAATTGCGAATATGCAAGACCGGTTTTATACAATGTAGTAAGCAATGATATTAAGGAAGTAGTAGATCGTAAATATGATGTTATCTGCTTTTTTACTCCAGGCGGCGTAAAAAGTTTGTTAGAAAATTTTCCTAAGTATAAACAGAATGGTACTAAAATAGGTGCATTCGGTGCTAATACCTCTAAGGCAGCTGAAGAAGCAGGTTTAGTGCTTGATATTAAAGCTCCTCAACCACAGGCTCCTAGTATGGTGAGTGCATTAGAGCTATTCTTATCAGGACAAAAAAAGAAATAATACACCTCGTATAAGTTTGTTGATGGTACATTTGTATCAACAAAAAATCAAATTCCGGAGACGTTCATCCTTCGGGTAATCCTTTTATGTCTCAGCAAATTCCCAATAGGTTAATCAAGGAAACAAGTCCTTATCTTTTACAACATGCATACAATCCGGTGGATTGGTACGCATGGGGAGAGGAGGCGTTGCAAAAAGCAAAAGAATCAGACAAACCCATATTAGTAAGTATTGGTTATTCGGCTTGTCATTGGTGTCATGTAATGGAACATGAAAGTTTCGAAAATGCAGCAGTAGCCAAAATAATGAACGATCATTTTGTCAATATAAAAATTGACAGAGAGGAAAGGCCTGATCTCGACGCTATTTATATGGATGCAGTGCAGGCTATTTCGGGCAGCGGAGGGTGGCCTTTAAATGTGTTTCTGACCCCTGATAAAAAACCATTTTATGGGGGGACTTATTTTCCTCCGGTAAATGCTTTCAATCGTTCATCATGGACAGAGGTACTGCATGGAGTGGCGCAGGCATGGAAAGATAGAAAGCATGAGATAGAATCGCAGGCAGAAAATCTATTGGCTTATCTGCATAAAACTAACGATCTGGCCCAGCCGAAAAATATCGTACCAGATCAAACCGAAAAAGTATTTGACAAAAGTCATTGTGATACTATTTTCAATAATATCATGGTTTCGGCAGATAAGGAGTGGGGAGGCTTTGGCAGAGCACCCAAGTTTCCGCAAACATTTACTATTCAGTATTTATTGCAATATTATCATTTTACAAAAAATGAAACTGCATTGACACAAGCTATTTTGTCAATTGATAAAATGTTGCAGGGGGGTATCTACGATCATTTGGCCGGAGGCCTTGCCAGATATAGTACAGATGCGGAATGGCTGGCCCCTCACTTTGAAAAAATGTTATATGATAATGCGTTACTTGTAAATGTATTATGCGATGCGTACCAGATCACAAAAAGTGAAAGATACAGAGCAGCAATAGAAAAGACAATTTCATTTGTTCAACAAGAATTAATGAATAGTCAAGGAGGTTTCTATGCGGCGCTTGATGCAGATAGCGAAGGGGAAGAAGGTAAATATTATGTCTGGCAAAAACAAGAAATAGATAATATTTTGGGTGAAGATGCGGCTATTTTTTGTGAATATTTTGATGTATCTGAAGAAGGGAATTGGGAGCACAAAAATATCCTCAGAATTTTATTGCCGACGGAGGAATTTGTGAAAAAGCATGATCTTACAGTTTCTGCGTTTAACGATTTAATTGAAAATAGCCGGCAACGATTACTGGAGTTTCGCAATACCAGGGTGAGGCCGGGATTGGATGATAAGATCATTTTAAGTTGGAATGCTTTAATGCTTCATGCTATTGCCAAAGCGGCAGCAGTATTGCAGGATGAGCAGTATTATATATTAGCGAAAAACAATTACAACTTCATTATAAAAAACTTCAAAAAGGATAACGATTCTTTTGAGTTGTATCATACTTGTAAAAATGGTATTGTAAAATACCCGGCTTTTTTAGATGATTATGCCTATTTCATACAGGCATGTATAGCGCTTTATGAGCTGACATTTGATCCTGCGTATTTACATACTGCACATAATTATTGTAATTATGTCATTGAGAACTTTATCGACGAAGAAAATGCATTCTTTTACTTTACAAATCTGCACCAAACAGATGTTGTTATCAGGAAAAAAGAAATATACGATGGAGCCATGCCTTCCGCAAATGCGATAATGGCAAAAAACATTCAGCATCTTGCATTGGTTTACAATAATTCGGAATGGGGAAAACAGGCAGAATTGATGGTAAAAACGTTAAAGGAAATGGTTGTCAAATATCCTACTTCATTTGGCAATTGGGCAATGTTGATCTTTGGTTTGGTTACAAGCATCAATGAAATCACTGTAAGTGGGCCTGATGCAGGCTTTTGGGGCAAACATATTCATAAAAATTATATACCAAATAAGGTTTTGATGTGTGCGGTTGATGGTGATAATGACTTCCCTATTTCAACAGGCAAATTTTCGAAAAGTTTAACATTTATTTATTTGTGTAAAAATTATATGTGTCTAGCTCCTTTCACCAGTGTTGAAGAATTAATGAAAATCATTGAAAAGACTGATTATTTCGAATGATCAGGCACAATATTTTCATCCAAATACCGTTTCACTTGGACGTGATAATGCAAACGTTATCGCAAAAATATCCTAATTAAGTAGTGAAATTTGTTCGGAAACGAAAATAATCATTACATTTGTTCATTAACTCTCAATGTTATAACAATGAAGAATCGGTTGCTAATTCTTGTGGCGGTAGTCTCTATCGCATCGTTATCAAGTTGTAAAATGCTTGGTAAAAATAAGAAAGGTAAAAACTTACCTAATGACGGGCAATTACATGGTGTTGCTCCGGCATCACACTGGAGTTTACCAAAACCTCCCGGAATGGTGTATATCCCACCAGGAACTTTCCACATGGGGCCTAGTGATGAAGATGTTAACTATGCCTATACTGCACGTAACAAACAAGTGTCTATCAGTGGTTTTTGGATGGATGCTACAGAAATTACCAATAATGAATATCGTCAGTTTACCTATTGGGTAAGAGATTCTATTGCTGCAAAGCAAATGGGATATATCAAACAAGGTGCTGATGGTAATGAATATATAGATTGGAAGAAAGCTGCTACTATTAAATGGGGTGATAAAGCAACGTTGGAAAAGATCGATGCTATGATCGTTACACCGGACAATAGGATTTTTGGTAAAAAAGAACTAGACCCGTCTAAGATCGTTTATCATTCAGAAATATTCGATTATAAAGAAGCTGCTAAAAGAGAAAACGCTTCTGTTCCCCGTTCAAAATTTATCGTAAAAAAAGATATCATGGTTTACCCGGACTCTTTGTCATGGGTTAGAGATTTCTCTTATTCTTACAATGAGCCAATGGCTAAAAAATATTTTAGTCACCCTGCATTTGGTAACTATCCTTTGGTGGGTGTAACCTGGAAGCAAGCAACTGCTTTTTGTGAGTGGAGAACTCATTATTTGAATTCTTTCCTAGAGAGCAAAAAACGTTCTGCTGAATCTGATTTCAGATTACCTACAGAAGCACAATGGGAATATGCTGCTCGTGGTGGCCGTTCTCAAGCTCAATTTCCTTGGGGTGGTCCTTACTTAAGAAATAGAAAAGGTTGTTTGTTAGCTAACTTCAAACCTGGTCGTGGAAATTATCCAGAAGATGGAGGTTTTTACACTGTAAGAGCGGATGCATATTGGCCAAATGATTTCGGTTTGTATAATATGGCCGGTAACGTATCAGAATGGACTTCTTCTCTATATTATGAAGGTGGTTATAATTTTCAACATGATATGAATCCGGATATTCGTTGGAATGCAAAAGATACTGATCCTCCACGTATGAAACGTAAGGTAGTTCGTGGTGGAAGCTGGAAAGATGTTGGGTATTTCTTGCAAACCAGTACTCGTAACTATGAGTATCAGGATACATCGAAATGCTATATCGGTTTCCGTTGTGTGATCGATTTGCCTCCGTCTCCTAAAGGTAAAAAATAGAAGAAAAGAAGAAGTGTTTCCAAAACTAACAATGCATTTTGCATAACTTATGAACCTTGTTCATTCGTGTGGATGGCTGTGTGTGTAATGTATTAACGATTGCTTTTAAATTAAAAACTATAATAACTCTCAATCAAAAAATCTAAATTTTAAAAACTATGGCAGCTGGTCAATCTCGTCCAATCGATCGTATTCTTAACATTTTTGTTTCTGCGGCTGCAGTGCCGGTATTACTAGGAGCACTTTTCAAAATCACCCATGCTCCGGGTGCTGATATCTGGTTAAAAATTGGTTTATATACTGAGTCTGTGATCTTCTTAGGATATGCATTATTATATGTGTTTGCTCCTCCTCCAGAAGCTCCAATGCCAGCGGCTGCTGCTGCTGAAAGCGGTAACCCTGCCTTAAAAAGTATGGACAAAATGTTACAGGAAGCAGATATTACTCCTGCAAACATGAAAAAATTAAGCGAAGGTTTCCAAAAATTAGGTGCTACTGTAGGTGGTATGACTGAAATTGGAGATGTGGTAAAATCTACCAGCGATTTTGGAGCAAAAACTAAAGAAGCTACAGCTGCAATTGGTTCAATGTCTACAGCATTCACTAATAGCGCTAATACAATGGCTTCGTTCAACAATGCATCTGAAAGTGCAAGAGGGTTCCACGAACAAGTTCAGGTATTGACTAAAAACTTAGGTTCTTTAAATACTATTTATGAATTGGAATTGAAAGAAAGTAACAATCACCTTAAAGCATTAAATGGCTTCTACGGTAAAATGGCTGAAGCTAGTCAGGCTATGATGAGTAGTGTTGATGATGCAAATAAAGCAAAAGAACAAATTGGTGCTTTGGCTACTAACTTGGGTAAATTGAACTCAGTATACGGAAATATGCTAAGTGCAATGCAAGGAAGATAATATTGTCAATTGACGATTGTCAATTTTCAAGATGGATTCAACAATATTCAATTAACAATATCAAAATATTAATTATTTATGGCTTTACCTAAAGAGCCCCGGCAGAAGATGATTAACTTGATGTACCTGGTACTAACAGCCTTGTTAGCCATGAACGTATCAAGTGAAATCTTAAATGCCTTTAAAGTGGTGGATAAAAGTTTGATCAATTCAAACTTGAACCTTACCAACGCAAGCTCAACTTTATACAAATCATTAGAAGAAAAGTTAACGGATCCTAAATCAGCAGAAATGGCTAAAGTTTGGCAACCAAAAGCCGAGCAAGCACATAAACTGGCTGATGAAATGGATGCTTACTTAAACGATCTTAAAAAAGAATTGAAAGTAGAATCAGGGTTGGCATTAGTTGACGGAAAAGAAACTTTCAAAGAAGATAATCTTGATGCTGCTACACGTTTATTTGGTGATGGCGAGCACGGAAAGAAAAAGGGTCCTGAATTAAAACAAAAATTGGAAGATTTTAAGAAAGCTATTCTTGCAATAGATCCTGAAATCAAAGAAAAATTTGAACAAAATTTTCCAGTAGATGCTTCTCCTCCAATTGGTCAGGATGGAACAAAAAAAGATTTCACCAATGCATATTTTCATATGACGCCTACGGTGGCTGCATTAACTATTTTGAGTAAATTTCAAAATAATATCAAAAATGCTGAAAACCAGGTAGCTTCATTTTGTCACAGTAAAATTGGTGAGGTAAAAGTTCGGTTTGATAAATTCGGTGTATTAGTTGGGCAAAGTTCTAACTACTTAATGCCAGGTCAGGAATTGGAAGTTACTGCAGGTGTGGGCGCTTATAGCTCTGCTGCAGCTCCTCAAATATCTATAGGTGGTTCATCTGTAGCCGTAATAGATGGTAAAGGAACTTACAAAACTACTGTTAGTGGTGCAGGCTCAAGATCTATTCCGGTAACTATTCATTATAAAGATCAGAATGGCGTGGATCAAACTGCTACTTCTGAAGTTAAATATGTAGTGGGTACTCCGGGTGGAGCAGCTATCATGCTTGACAAAATGAATGTGTTTTATATTGGTGTACCAAACCCTATTACCATTTCATCAGGTACAGGTTGGGATAAAACAACTGTTTCAATGACAGGTGGTACCCTTAGCGGAAGTAACGGAAACAGAGTAGTATCTGTATCAACTCCGGGTAAAGCTACCATCAATGTAACTGCTGACGGTAAAACAAGCAGTTTCGAATTCAGAGTAAAAGAAATTCCTAACCCTGTATTTAAAGTAGGTCCGGGTGGAACAAGAATGGCTTCTGTTGCCTTTAAAAATCAACAGTTCTGTCGTGCTGATCTGGAAAACTTTGACTTCGATGCAAGATTTAGTGTAGTAAGTGCCACTGTATATTTCTCTGGTGCAAACTTTGGTAATGTGCAAACTGCTACATTAACAGGAAACAATCTTAGTTCGTTAAGTGCGTATATGCAACGTTGTGGTCCTGGTAGTGCTATTACATTTGATAATGTAAAAGTTCAAGGCCCGGATGGTAAGCAACGTACAATTCAAGGTGTTGGTATTGTGTTATATTAATTTTGTAAAAAATTCGTGCTATGAAGAAGCATTTGGTTAAATATTTTTTGATTTCTTTTTGTTTGTGTTTAGTCGTAAATATAGCGGATGCACAAAAGAAAGGTCGTTCTGCTACTAAGCGTACCGGTACGACGACCCGTAAAACAACTAAATCAAAAACAAAGGCAAAGATATCTCCTACTGCAAGCGTTGACTCTTTGGCAACAGCTGTAGTAGCTCCTGCACCTGCTGCTGCTCCTCCTACAGTTGATAGTTTACCTATCAGAGTAGTGAAAAAATCTCTTCGCAGAGATGAGGCGGTAGATTCAAAGGATATTAAAGATAGATTGCCTTTGGATTACGAACATTTAAGAGTAGATGATGCCGTTTATCGTCAAAAAATATGGAGAGAGATTGATGCAAGAGAAAAGATCAATTTGCCATTCATGTATGCTGCTGATGAGAATAATGGTAACCAGCGCTTTATTTCTATCTTGATGAAAGCAATACAAGATAGTGCTGTTACAGTTTTTGATGCGATTGATGATAGATTCACCACTCCATTAACTATTTCTCAGGTTGCTCAGAAAATTTCTGGTGGTAAAGTCTCAGTACCTATTTTTGATTCATTAGGTGTTCAAACTGGTACAAAAGAAATTACTGCGGAAGTTAACTTAGATTCTTTCTACAAATTCAGAATTAAAGAAGAGGTTGTTTTTGATAAGGAAGCATCTCGTTTATTCTGGAGGATCTTGGGTATAGCTCCTGTAAAAAGTGTTGTTGTAGGTTCTACCGGTGTTGTGTTGGGTGAAACGGAATTATTCTGGGTGTACTATCCGGATATGAGACCAATTTTTGCTAAATACGAAATTTACAACGGTAAAAACTTTGGAGCAAGAATGAGTTGGGAAGAATTATTCGAAAGTCGTATGTTCAGTGGTAGAATTATAAAAAGTACCATCGATAATCCGTTTGACAGACAATTTAAAGAGATGCCAGGACTTAAGGAAAATGGTGTTTTCCAATTGTTAGAAGGCGAACGCATTAAAGAAAAGATATTTAACTATGAACAGGATTTGTGGAGTTATTAATCCTGTTGTATAAAATAACATTACAGCCCATTCATTTTTGAGTGGGCTGTTTAGATTTTATGAAGTCCGGCGAATAAGATGCCCGCTTTAGATGCACCTATTGTATCTGCAAGCTCTGCCTCTGTCAAAAGCTTTATTTTCTTTACTGATTTATATTTTTTTAATAAGGTATCAATAGTAGATTTTCCTACTCCGGCTACTTGTTCCAGTTCATTTTTAAAAGTTCCTTTACTGCGTTGGTTTCTATGAAATGTAATGCCGAACCGATGTACCTCGTCTCTAATTCTTCGGATGAGCTTTAGTCCTTCATTATCCCACGCCAATTTTATAGATTGACTATCTCCGGGGAAAAAGATCTCTTCTTCATTTTTTGCTAATCCAACAACTGTTGTTTTACCTGCAAGGCCTAAACTGTTAATACTTTGCATAGCAGCGCTTAACTGTCCCTTTCCGCCGTCAATGATCACTAATTGAGGGATTGGATTCTTTTCTTCTAAAACTCTTTTATAATGCCTGTAAACAGCTTCTGTCATAGTCGCAAAATCATTAATGCCTTCAACTGTCTTTACATTAAATTTTCTATAATCATTTTTGCTGGGCAATCCATTTTTAAAACACACCATTGCCGAAACAGGGTAACTCCCCTGGAAATTAGAGTTATCAAAGCACTCTATGTGCGAAGGAAGAGAGCTTAAATGAAGATCTTTTTGTATCTGGCTCAATATACTGTTCATCTCTTCCGACGTTTTACTTTCTACATGCAGTATTTTTTTTCTTCTCAACTCTTCCTTAAAGTAGTTCACATTTTTTTCTGAAAGCTCGAGTAATTTTTTCTTATCTCCGGCCTTGGGAACCGTAATGATGATATCCTTTTCAGGATAATCGATTAAAAAGGGTACTATGATCTCTTTTGTAGTACTGCTAAAAGTATTTCTTATTTGAGCTATTGCAAATATCAACACATCACTGGCGGGTTCATCCAGATTCTTTTTGAGGATTGTGGTTTTTGTTTGGACGATTGTCCCGTTACTGATAGCAAGATAATTGACATAAGCTGTATCACCCTCCTCTAAAATACTGAATACGTCTACATCTCCTATATTATTATTTACAATGGTTGATTTAGCCTTGTATTGATAGAGGTAATCGATCTTATTTTTTATCTGGGCCGCTTTTTCGAATTCTAACAACTGCACATACTCTTGCATCAATACTTTATAATGTTGAATTACCGGTTGTAAATTTCCTTTTAAAATACTTTCCAGTTGTTGTAGGCCATCATTGTAATCTTCTGCGCTTTGTAGTCCTTCGCAAGGACCTTTGCAATTACCTAAATGATACTCCAAACAAACTTTGAATTTCTTTTTTTCAATATTTCTGCTTGTAAGATTGAGTTTACATGTTCTAAGTAAAACAGTTTGTTTAATAAAAGCAAGTAGTTCTTTGGCATTTTCTACTGAAGTGTAAGGCCCAAAATATTTTGAGCCGTCATTTATTTTTTTCCTTGTAAAAAAAACTCTTGGGAACGGTTCATTTTTGATAACGATGTAAGGATAAGTTTTATCGTCTTTTAAGTTAATATTAAAAACAGGTTGAAACTGTTTTATTAAAGAGTTCTCAAGTAAGAAAGCATCCTGTTCATCATTAACAATGGTAAATTCTATTTTAGTGATTCGTTTTACAAGCTCTCTGGTTTTTGCATTGTCTATAGTTTTTGAAAAATATGAACTGACTCTTTTGCGTAAACTCTTTGCCTTACCAACATACAGCAATTCACTGTCAGCATCAAAATATTTATATATTCCGGGCTGAAGAGGGATAGTGCCAGCAATCGAGGAGAATTCTTTTTGGGTCATTGTAATGCATCATTTAATCGAATATCAAAAACTCCAGATGATTTCCTCTTCTTTCATTATTTCAGAAGATTCATCCGGCTTGGTTTCGATAGAAACAATTTTTGCATATTTACCTGTTTGCCAGGTAAGTTGCTGAGTAATGTTTTTCTTGCCTTCTTTAAATTCTTTTACAAGATATATTTTATTCACTACTCCCGTTTCTGGATTTACATATACATCCCAATGATGTAATTGAACGGAGTCGGGCAATTGAGCAATAGGATCATAAGTAAAAGTGATCGCATTAATGCTTAAGTCGCTAAATTTTGTTTCCTTAAACAAGGATGTAAGATTTGTTTCATTGATTTCAGAAGACATAAAAGGTTGTAAAAATTTACGCAGCTCATCCTTTTTCAACCACTGAGAGTCCATTTTTTCCTTTACGGTTATCTTA
Organism: Ferruginibacter lapsinanis; assembly: GCF_020783315.1. NCBI lineage: Bacteria > Pseudomonadati > Bacteroidota > Chitinophagia > Chitinophagales > Chitinophagaceae > Ferruginibacter > Ferruginibacter lapsinanis. The sequence goes on from NZ_CP086063.1 coordinate 1,540,268, forward strand.
TACAAAGGAGTGATTGGCAGAGAGTCTATTATTGTTAATTGTCCTTTTAAAAAAGATGTGACAGGGAAAAAAGAATCTGCTTTTTGTTTTTGTGTATCCTGTTCAGCGAATGCTTTTGTTTGCTTTTTTTGTGTACAGCAAAAAAGTGAGGTTAGGATTACTGCGGCAACGGCTAATTTAATTTTCATTTTTCAAAATTAGCGTAAAGTATAGTAAAATAAAAAAGCCTCTGCAGGGTACGAAGCAGCGGCTTTTTAAATATTAACTACTATGAGATATTACTTAAACGTAATATCAAATAAAAAATTGTGTGATGAGAGGAATTTTATCGGAAGGTTTTATTGTAATACTTTACTTACACCTAGTTTAACACCATAATTGGCAAGATTTTCATTTATTATGAAGTTCTTATTGTATGTAGGCATAAACTGATAACGGAATTGAGGCCCTAATTGCCAGGTTAAACCATTGATTTTGTATGTAATAAAAGTTTCAAATCCGGCATTCAGGTTCCAATTATTAAGCATCGATGATTCTTTGATGTAGCTGGCTTTTCCGGAAGCCACTGTATAGGCATTTCCTCCTCCAATTACGTATGTAGGTTGTATTGTTGCTCCTATATCCCAATGCAATCTGTCTTTTCCAAGTAATTTTAATTCTACACCAACTGGTAAGGATAATTGATACGTTTCATTATTAAGTTTTACCGGCGCATAGATATTATTTGAGGCATAAAAATCCGGATTTTGATATCCTTGCGTATTATAGTTGGTATAATTAAGTTGTAATCCGGTTTTTAGTTTGAGCTTTTTAAATATGGCATATTGCATAGAGGCACCAACTTCTAAACCAACTGAAGGCTTTTGTGCAGATGAATTGTCTTCAAAATTTTCAGTTCCATAAACAACTGAAGGAGCGGCATAAATCTGCAAGCCCAATTTTCCTTGTTCTTTTTTTGAAGTCAAATTATTGTTTTCAATTGAGGCATTTTCCAAATTTCCTTTTTCATCTGTTTCAAGCAGATTTCTGACAGGTATAATTTTTGTCAGTTCAGGATTTTCCGCAATTGCTATCGTATGAGTAGTTTTTGGGCTGGCATATTCTTTTGCTGATGTTTTATTAATGTTCAGCTCAGCTGTATTGATCGATCTTGTATTAATAGGATGTATTGATTGTTGCGTATGTACTTTAACAGAGACTGGCACAATCGATTGTGGCGTTGCTGTATTGTTTGCAGATGAGATATTTTCTTTTGTAGAAGTAACTTTAAAGTTACTTGCTACTATTTCGGAACTGTTATTAGTAGATATTTTATGCTCAGAAGATATATTATTTGCAGCGATTTTACCAGATTGATTTGGAGTTACTTCACTATTGGTATACCCAATCAGCATAAGTAATGCGATCAATACAATACTCATGGTTAATGAAGGCCAACGACGGCTAGGGTGCATATTGTTGTATATGCTATGCCACACTCTTGCAGAGGGGTACATTTTAAACTCATCTGCTTTTTCCCGAAGCATGCGTTCAAAATTGTCTGTGTTCATTCTTCTTTCCATCTGGCAAAAACTGGTTGTTTAATAAGGTTTATTTAGCAATAGCCGTCAATAGTTTTTTTTCTTTTGGTTTTGACAAAATTCTCTTTTTTATTAGAATGTCTTCAAGCATAACCTTAGCTCTCGTGTATTGCGATCTGCTTGTACTTTCTTCAATGTCTAACAAATAACCGATCTCCCGGTGTGAATATCCTTCAATTGCATAAAGATTTAATACAGTACGATATCCAAGAGGTAACAATCGTATGCATTCAACTACTTGTTTTGCCTGTATGATGGATGTAACGCTTTCTTCTTTTATGTGGAGGCCTTGTGCATGGGAGATATCTACGCAATCAGAAAATTTCTTATTTTTCTTCAATACGTTTATGCAAGTATGAACAATAATTCTTCTTATCCAGCCTTCAAGAGCACCTTCGTTTCTATATTGATGTATTTGTGAGAAAATCTTAATAAATCCTTCCTGCAACATGTCTTCTGCATCTTCTCTGTTTTTTGCAAACCTATAACATACCCCTAACATGCGGGGGCTGAATCTGGCATACAAAACTTCCTGAGAAGCAGCGTTATTATTGAGACATCCGGCAAGCATCTGCTCTTCGGTCATATAAATATTTTAGACTATAAATATAGACAAAATACTTTTAAGTATTGCTGCTTTTGAGAAAGTGTTTAAAAGTTGAGGCTAGTAAAGGGGAAAATTTTATTTTATTGTATATCAATTATTTGTATATTAAATAATAAAATAACTTTATTTTTTAACAAGACTGTCTGCCGGGTATTGCGCTTTCATTTGAGCTCTCAAACCTGTAGCCCAATCTATCAGCAATTTTTTTTGCCCATCGCTTAATTTGGCATCTGTATGGATCAGTGTATAAGATGACAAAGGCATTTCATCTTCTTTTACTTCTTTAATTATTTCATCAAATTTTTTATACTGCCTTCTTATTCTGTATGATGCAAATTCGCTGAAATTAAGTTCTTTCTTACCTTCTTGTATGTGATTGTTGAGCCACCAATCTACAGGTTGAAAACTGGCATACCAAGGGTATTTGGTACTGTTACTGTGACAATCATAACAACTTGTCTGCAGGATATTTTTAACGCTGTCCGGAACAGAAAAAACTGTAGCGATATCTTTTATGACCCCATCTTGTTTTGTATCCTCATTTTTGGCGGGATGAAAGAACTGAATGATAACAAATGCACACAATAAAATCAGTAAAAAAACTTTGATCTTTTTTTTCATAAGGGGGAAATTAAATTAATACGTTACCAGTCATTTCTTTTGGTATAGGCAGATCCATCATTTTCAAAATACTTGGTGCAATGTCTCCTAATTTGCCATTTTTAACTGTGCCTTTCCATTCGTTGTCAATAACTACCAATGGCACCAGGTTGGTGGTATGCGCTGTATTAGGACTTCCATCTTCATTGATCTCATAATCTGCATTGCCATGATCGGCTAAAAGAAAAACAGCATAGTCGCTTTTCAGCGCAGCAGTCACTACTTTTTCTACACAAGCATCCACTGTTTCTACTGCTTTAATGACAGCATCCCAAACTCCTGTATGGCCTACCATATCTGCATTTGCAAAGTTTAAGCAAATAAAATCTGCCGAACCTTTTTCTATTTCGGGAACAATAGCTGCAGCAACTTCATAAGCACTCATTTCTGGTTGCAGATCATAGGTAGCAACTTTAGGAGAAGGGATCATGATCCTGCTTTCTCCTTCAAATGGTTTCTCTCTGCCACCACTAAAAAAGAAACTTACGTGTGGGTATTTTTCTGTTTCAGCAATACGTATTTGGGTTTTATTATTTTGCTGTAATATTTCACCCAATGTATTTTTCAGATCATCATTTTCAAACATAACATTTACGTTTTTAAATGTATGATCATATTGAGTCATAGTAGTGTAATGCAAGTCTAATTTTTTCATACCAAAATCAGGCATGTCATTTTGTGTAAGTACTTCAGTGATCTCTCTGCAACGGTCTGTTCTGAAATTAAAAGCAATTACAACATCGCCATTTTTAATGGAAGCATCTTTTACTTTTGTATTGATGATCGGCTTTATGAATTCATCTGTTGTTCCTGCTTCATAAGATTTTTTTACAGCAGATAAAATATCGTCAGATTTTTCTCCAATGCCATTTACCATACCATCGTAAGCAATTTTTACTCTTTCCCATCTCTTATCTCTGTCCATGGCAAAATATCGGCCTGTAATGGTTGCAATAGCTCCTGTTGAGGTATTCAGGTGATTCTGAAGATCAGTTAAAAAGCCAAGACCACTTTTTGGATCTGTGTCACGGCCGTCGGTAAAGGCGTGAATCAACAGATTATTCAATCCTTCTGCTTTACAAACATCTGCAATGGCTTTGATATGGTTAATATGAGAATGTACGCCACCATCACTTACCAATCCAATGAGATGCAACGGTTTATTATTTGTTTTGGCGTAGTTGATCGCTCTAAGCAGTTTTTCATTTTTTTGAAATTCTCCGCTACGAATAGCGACATTAATTCTTTGTAATTCCTGATAAACGATCCTGCCAGCACCTAAATTCAAATGCCCTACTTCACTGTTTCCCATTTGTCCTTCGGGAAGTCCTACATCCTCGCCGCAAGTGATTAATGTAGCATTAGGGTACTTACTGTATAAAGAACTTACAAATGGGGTTTTGGCATGTTGAATTGCATCGCTGCTTTTAACTTTGCCCAATCCCCAGCCATCCATGATAACTAATATTGCTTTTTTTGCTTTCATTTTGCAAAATTAGTTGTTTTAATAAAAGCTTCTTATCTTTTGTGTACAAATAGGAGCACTAAAAATGTATTTTTAACACAGGTTGGCACGTTTTTAGTAAAATAATTAGAAACAAACAGGATTTTATGAAGAGAATTATTACATATATATCATTAGTAGCTATCATTTCATCTTTTACCATACAGTCGGGTATTGATGATGTAGTAGATGCGATGAAAGCAGGTAATTATAACGAAGTGGCAAAATTTTTTGATACTAATGTAGAGATAAGTATGCCCGACAAGAGTAATAGCTATAGCCGTAGTCAGGCTGCATTGGTTTTAAAAGATTTTTTTACTACAAACAGTATTAAAGGGTTTGATATTATCCATAAAGGCGAAAACGGAGGATCTCAGTACTGCATAGGAACACTTAAATCCAAAAATGGTACTTATCGCACAACGATCTTTATGAAACAAAAAGCAGATGTGCAAGTGCTGCAGGAGTTGAGATTCGAGAACAGATAACTGATCAATAACCATATTTTTTTAAATAAGTCGACAGGATACCCTGTCGACTTTTATTTTTAATAGATTTGCAGATGATGAATTACGAAGAGCAATTACATACATTGATTAAAAATGCTTTGGCAGAAGATATAGGAGATGGAGATCATTCTACCTTGTCAAGTATTGATGCACAGGCAAAAGGGAAAGCGGTATTGAAAATTAAAGAGGCAGGGGTATTGGCAGGGGTAACTGTTGCAGAAAAAATATTTTATTATATGCAGCCCGACGTCATTTTTACGGCATTTAAAAAAGATGGCGATACAATGAAATATGGTGAAATAGCTTTTGAGGTGGAGGCAAGAGTGCATACTATTTTGCAATGTGAAAGACTGGTGCTTAATACAATGCAGCGAATGAGTGGTATTGCTACTTTGACCAGGCTTTACACTGATAAATTGCAAGGATACACCACCCAATTACTGGATACCAGAAAAACCACGCCTAATTTCAGGTTGTTAGAAAAAGAAGCTGTTCGTATCGGGGGTGGCGTAAACCACCGGTTTGGTTTGTATGATATGATCATGTTGAAAGACAATCATATTGATTATTGCGGTGGAATAAAGAAAGCGATTGATAAAGCTTACGACTATGTACAAAAGCATAACAAGCAATTAAAGATCGAGGTAGAGACCAGAACAATTGATGATGTTAAAGAGGTGATGAATACAGGGAAAGTTGATCGTATCATGTTGGATAATTTTACTCCTGAAAAGATCAGCGAAGCATTAAAAATTATCAATCGCAAATATGAAACAGAAGCAAGTGGTGGTATTAATTTGTCAAATATTGAAACCTATGCTGCTACAGGAGTTGATTACATCAGCAGTGGAGCGGTCATTCACCAGGCCAGGAGCCTGGACTTGAGTTTGAAGGCAGTATTAATTTGATGACTCTTTAAAATAAATATAATGGCAGGAAAAAAAATAAATTCATTTGGCGGGCTGGTGTATTCAACTGATCCGAATTTTAAACCGGAGTCAGTTAATGAGGAAGAACAAGAAACCTTATTACCAGCTCAGCAAAAAATAAAAGTAAGACTGGATAAAAAGCACAGAGCAGGTAAAGCTGTAACGCTTGTAGAGGGTTTTGTAGGTATAACAAGTGACATGGAAGAACTTGGCAAAAAGTTAAAAACTTTCTGTGGTACAGGAGGTTCTGTAAAAGATGGAGAAATCATTGTGCAAGGAGATAACAGGGACAAAGTTATCCAATGGTTCCTCAAAAATGGTTATTCCGGAGCTAAAAAGATCGGTTGATCAATACTTAATTTTTCTTCTCTATAATGCTGATCGCCCCACTCGGACATTTCTTTACCTGATCGATAATACGTTCAGTATCAGCCTGATTCATGTCGATCCATGGTTTTCTTCGTGGGTCAAAAACCTCAGCTAGTCCTTTAAAGCAGATAGCAGAATGAATGCAGATATCGGGTTGCCACAATACAGTAATTTCTCCATTGGTGTATTTATGAGTTTTTATCGGCATAGAATAGAATTGTCTTTAACATAAATGTTGTTTCAATTTACAACGAAAGATAGATTTTTTCAGTTATTTTTACAATAAACCCATCATAAAATGGTCTCACAAGTTTCCGAAGGCATTAAAATTAGTGTTGAGGTCTTTTTTCAACCCGATTACAGCAATGCTGTAAACAGTGAGTTTATGTTTGCGTACCGCATTACTATAGTGAATAATAACAATTTTTCTGTAAGATTATTAAGAAGATGCTGGCATATTCATGATGCGAATGGTAGCCTGAGAGAGGTTGAGGGTGAAGGAGTTGTAGGTGTGCAACCTCAAATAAATCCCGGCGAAAATTATCAATATGTAAGTGGTTGTAATTTACGTACGGAGATGGGGAAAATGCAGGGTACTTATACTATGGAAAATATCAGTAATCAAAAGCAATTTGAAGTGATCATTCCAGCTTTTGAGATGATGGTTCCGTATAAGATGAATTAGATTAATAAGCTATAATGGCGTACCTTAGCATCATAAATCAACATCCTGTTTTAATCATTTTTAACACATAACTTTTGTATGGCCAAAGTCACTTTCGACAACCGAAATAATGAGTTTTATCAAAGTTTAAAAATATCCGTCGATAAATATTTTTCAGACAATAAGATTAAAAAAACAGGCGACTACAGATTGTATCTGAAATCGGTTATTCTTATAGGCACTGCTATAGCAGCGTATTCCGCTTTAATGTTATTGAATGTGCCAGCATTACCTGCGGTTTTATTATGTGCGTTGTTAGGTTTCACATTTGCCTGTATTGGTTTTAGTGTGATGCATGATGCCAATCACGGCAGTTACAGTACCAGGCCGTTATTGAATGATGCCATTGGTCTATCTGCCAACTTTCTTGGTGCTAACTCTTATTTCTGGAAACAAAAACATAATATCATTCACCATACATATACTAACGTAGACGGTATAGATGATGATATTGCAAAAAGCCCGATCATTCGTCAATGTGAAACACAAAAATGGGTGCCGGCACATAAGATCCAGCATTTATATTTAGTACCTATCTATGCATTGTCTTCTATTTTCTGGATATTCATCATGGATTTCACTAAATATTTTTCACGAAAAATTTATACAACAGAAGCGTGGAAAATGTCGTTAAAAAATAAAATTGTTTTCTGGCTTACCAAATCAGGATACCTGACTTTTTATATTGTACTTCCTATCATTAAGTTCGGATTTTTACCTTGGCTTGCAGGTTTCTTCATTGCTCACGCAGTGATGGGCCTTACATTGTCTCTGGTATTTCAATTAGCACATGTGGTAGAAATAACTGAATTTGAAAATGTGGCTTTGGATGAAACAAAACATTTAGAAACAGCCTGGGCAGAACACGAACTGAGAACTACTGCAAATTTCGCAATGGGTAACAAAGCTATTTCATGGTTTGTAGGAGGATTGAATTATCAGATTGAACATCATTTATTTCCTCGTATAAGCCACATACATTATCCTGCCATCAGTAAGATTGTGATGGAAAAATGTAAAGAGTATAATCTGCCTTACAACAAATACGATGGAATGTGGGAAGCATTGGCATCACATTTCAGGGTAATGAAATCATTAGGGCAGAAGCCAGTTGAAATGGTGCAGGTTCAAGGAAAAGCTGCTTAAGGCTTATATTTAGTTTCCTGAAAAATAGTTTCAGCATCTGTTGCCATTAATTGTGGTAAACTTATTTCATTGTGCTTCTCCATGTATTTTTTTACAATTTGCCATCCGCAAAAAGAGCCTATATTACCTGGAGCCTTTTCTCCCAATTCCTGAGTTTTTGGGCCTTCGTCAACATAGTTCTTGGTAATATTTTTATCTGTTACCTGCAGGTAAGAATTTTTTACAAACAGATCCCATATTACCGCTTCATGATTGTAACAATCAGCCAGTTGTTCTTTAGTATAACCGATTAGTTTGTATTCATCAACATCGGGCAAAAATTTACTTAACAGATATAATCGTTTCCCTTTTTCAATCATTTGATTGACCAAAGGCTTGTCTTCATTTTTCTCAGGAAAAAGATCGTCTGTAATATTTTTTAAACAATTAATTGAAATATACTCCGGTTCAAATCTGTTAGAGATATATTCAGCATAAGTTTCCTGTACCAAAGTAGATTTGTATAGCGAATAGGTTTTACCAAGATGTTGCTGTAAGCCAACCAGGAAAGCATCGTCGGCTAAGATATCTCCGTATCCATCTACCGGTCCGATATAGGTTATTATTTTGTTTGGGGTTTTGTACTGAGGAAAATAATATTTTACGAATTGCAGCCCTTTCTTTATTTCTTTTTCGTATCGGTCGAAATTTTTAAAGATCAATTGGCTTGTATCGTACAAATATTTGTACGAATTAATAAAGCCCCCAACATATGCAGCTGTGCTATCCATCGGCCATCTGGGGTCTGCACCTAAAATTGTACTTAGATAATTTTCTCCAAAAGAAGGGTATTTGGCAATCAGCTGTTCTAGTTGCGTAGATAAGTTTGCTGAATCTATTTTGAATAACTCCTGTTCAAATCTTTTTGTAGAAAGTTCTACTTTAATATTTGATACGTCAGGCGTTTTACTGCTGTTGTTACAGGAAAAGGCTAAAACACTTATAAATAAAGCAAGTAATGATCGCATTGTTGAATGATTTAACTTTACAAAGTAATAGAATCATTTGTAAACGAAACGTAAATATTCTCCTTTAAGGAAAAGAGGCATGAAAATATTTTTAGCACAACAAAACTATCACATCGGCAATTTTGAAAGTAATACGCAAAAAATTATTTGCGCTATCGAAGAAGCCAAGCAGCAGGGAGGTGATATAATTGTGTTTAGCGAATTGTGTGTTTGCGGTTATCCTCCGAGAGATTTTTTAGAATTCGATGATTTTATTAATAAATGTTATGCAGCCATCGATGCAATCAAAGTGTATGCGGATGGCATAGCGGTGATCGTTGGTGCACCGGACAGAAATACGATCAAGGAAGGGAAGGATCTTTTTAACGCCGCTTATTTTTTGAATAATAAGCAGGTGCAACATATTGCTCATAAAACATTGTTACCAACCTACGATGTGTTTGATGAGTATCGGTATTTTGAGCCGGCTTATGAATGGGATATTGTTGAATACAAGGGTAAGAAAATAGCGATTACTATTTGTGAAGATATTTGGAATTTGGGCAACAATCCATTATACCGGATATGTCCAATGGACAAATTAATGGAACATCATCCGGATATGATGATCAATATATCTGCATCTCCATTTGATTATACACATGAGCAAGACAGGATGGCCATTATTAAGGCGAATGTGTTGAAATATAAACTACCGATGTTTTATTGCAATGCAGTAGGGAGTCAAACTGAAATTGTATTTGATGGGGCATCGCTTGTTTTTGATAAGGCAGCCAATCTTTGCGGACAATTACCATTGTTTGAAACATCATTGGAATCTTTTATGCTGCAGGATGATGGTATGATCGATGGAGCTGTTGTTAAATATGCTGCAGAAATTCCTGATAAAGAATTGAATCCAGTCGTACTCGATGAACGGTTGAACATTGGGCATATACATGATGCATTGGTAATGGGTATCAGAGATTATTTTTCTAAAATGAATTTTTCTAAAGCTATTCTAGGTAGTAGTGGTGGTATAGATAGTGCAGTTGTGCTGGCATTGGCTTGCAGTGCATTGGGAGCAGAAAATGTAAGAGCGATACTGATGCCTTCGCAATATTCTACTAACCATTCAGTAGATGATGCAGAGCAATTGAGTAAAAATTTAGGCAACCCTTATGATATAGTGCCGATAAAAAATATTTATGAAAGTTTTTTAACTGAACTGAAACCTATTTTCAACGAACTGCCGTTTAGCCTGGCCGAGGAAAATATTCAAAGCAGAACAAGAGGAAATTTATTGATGGCCATTGCTAATAAATTCGGGTATATTTTGTTGAACACTTCTAACAAAAGCGAGCTGGCGACAGGCTATGGTACGTTATATGGTGATATGGCCGGCGGCATCGGTGTATTAGGAGATTGCTACAAGTTACAGGTGTATGCATTGGCGAAGTATATCAACAGAGACAAAGAGATCATTCCAAATAATATCATCACCAAAGCACCTTCTGCAGAACTGAGGCCAGGTCAAAAAGATTCAGATTCTTTGCCTGATTATTCAATATTGGATAAAATTTTATATCAATACATCGAATGTAGGCAGGGGCCGGCAGCAATAAAAGCGCAAGGTTTTGATGCCGCACTGGTTGACAGGGTATTGAAAATGGTAAATGTGAATGAATACAAACGAAATCAATTTTGTCCGATCATACGTGTATCACCCAAAGCATTTGGCGTAGGAAGACGTGTTCCAATAGTAGGGAAGTATTTAAGTTAATATCGGTTAAACCCGTGATTACTAATTCGTGTAATCTGTGTAATTTTTTTAATTAGTGAAAATGAGAGCAACAGTTTATAAAAGCACCGGTAGTTGGTACATTGTTAAAGATGATGAGGGAAAGATGTTTAATGCCCGTATAAAAGGTAAATTAAAGATCGGTAATATTACCTCCACTAATCCTATTGCAGTTGGAGACGTAGTGATAGCAGAAATGGAAAATGAGTTAGAAAATACTTTAACGATCATCAACATTGAACAGAGAAGAAATTATATCACCCGTATCTCTCCGCATAATAAAAATCAACATCATATTGTCGCATCTAATTTAGATCAGAGTTTGCTGTTTGCTACATTAAAAGACCCCAAAACGTCCCAGGGTTTTATCGATCGTTTTTTAATTACATCCGAAGCATATCATATTCCTTCCATCATTGTATTTAATAAATCAGATCTGTACGGAGAGAAAGAAACCGAAAAATTTACCGAAGTAAAATCTATCTACGAATCGATCGGTTACAAAGTGATGAGCATGAGCATCGAAAAAAATGTGGGAGTTGAAGAAGTTAAGAACTTATTAAAAGATAAAACCACTTTATTGAGTGGTCATTCCGGAGTGGGGAAATCTTCTTTCATTAATATTATCTTTCCTGAATTACATTTAAAAACGTTGGAAGTAAGCGACTGGAGCGGAAAAGGAATGCATACTACCACTTTTGCAGAAATGTTCGATCTGCCTTTTGGCGGAAGAATAATTGATACACCCGGCATTCGAGAATTAGGATTGGTAGATATTCCAAAGCAAGAGCTATCGCATTATTTCCCTGAAATGAGGCAATTGATCAATGAATGCCAGTTCAATAATTGTATGCATATCAATGAAAAAAAATGTGCAATAAAAAGTGCCGTTGAAAACGGCACAATACATATGGATCGTTACATCAGTTATTGTAACATCCTTGAAAAGATCGAAGAAAAATCATATTGATCTAGTAAGCCCTACGCTCTAAAAAATGAGCGATCTCCATCACTGCATTATTTTCTTCCTTTACATTTTTTACATGATGAGGGAATATAGATACCCCGTTGAAGATGTTATAGTGCAGCGTTAAAAACTGTTTCTTGTATTTAAAATCCCAGTTTAATACTTCTGCATCATCTACCTGGTTTAGGAATTTCACTCTGAGGGTTGCAGCTAATGTTTCAGCAATGGCGTAGAACTTTGAAATGCCACAATTGTCATCAATCACGGCTTCGGTGTTGCCATATTGATTTTGTAATTGGTAACTCATGGTATTAGGATTTTATTGGTTTCTGTCTATTGCCCTCTCCACACATTACCCGTCTTGACTCTCATTTTTTTCTGTTTTACATTTTCTCCGGATGCAATTCTTTGGTCAGTAGTTAACTGCCCTGCTTGCGGACTACCCGGACAACCGTATTTCTCTTTTTTTCTAAAAACAGAACAACTGTTTAAACTGCCTATTAAAGAAATACAAACCGCTGCAACAATAATTTTTTTCATGTAGTAAAGATAAAAATTTTCTTTTAAACCCAATGCCATCAAACGTTAAACCTTTTAAACGTTCTTGAACCAACCACTATACATTAAATAATTATTGGCAATCCGGTCAATCTCGCCACTTATCAAGTTTTGGCTGATGTCTTTTACTTTTTTTGCAGGAACTCCTGCCCAAATGCTCCCCGGTTCAACCACTGAATTTTCGAGTACCACAGCCCCCGCAGCTATTATGCTGTTAGAGCCAACTTTTACATTATCCATCACAATCGACCCCATACCGATCAACACGTTGTCTTCTATAACGCATCCATGTATAATTGCATTGTGTCCGATGCTAACATTATTTCCAATAATGGCCTTGGTTTTTTCATAAGTACAATGAATAACTGCCCCATCCTGCACATTTACCTTGTTGCCCATACGGATACTATTTACATCTCCACGGATCACCGCATTGAACCATACACTACAGTCATCACCCATTATTACATCACCCACAATGGTGGCATTGGGAGCTATAAAACAGTTGCCACCCATTTGCGGCAGCACACCTTTTACCGGAAGAATTAAAGCCATAATTTTTGTTTTTTTTTTGAGCCCGGCTTCAGAATAGCTATTTAGCTTCATTGGCGTCGCACTCTTGTACAGTAAATCTTTATTCAGCAAAGTCCGAATTCGAAAGTGAAAACGGAAAAGTGTAATTACTTTTTTGCCTTGTACTACAAATATCAAACTTTCTTCACGAAATTTGTTACTTATGAATAATCGTAGCTTATTTCTTCAACATGTAGGACAAACCTCCGAAGCTCCGTTGGCATTAGAAATTGTGAAGGCAGAGGGTTGCAAACTCTATGACGTAGACGGGAAAGAATATATTGACCTGATTGGTGGCATTAGTGTTTGCAACGTGGGGCACCGGCATCCAAAAGTGATTGAGGCCATTAAAAGGCAATTAGATGATTACATGCACATTATGGTGTATGGAGAGTTGGTGCAAAGTCCGCAGGTAGCCTATGCGACAAAATTGACACAGTATTTACCCTCATCACTTAATGCTGTTTTTTTTACTGCCAGTGGCAGCGAAGCTACTGAAGGGGCTATGAAATTGGCAAAAAGATTTACTGGTAGAACAGAGATCATTTCTTTTAAAAATTCATATCACGGGAGCACACAAGGAGCTTTAAGTATAATGGGAGATGAGTATTGGAGAAATGCTTTTCGTCCGTTATTGCCCGATACCAGGCAACTCAATTATAATTCACTCGAAGACCTGGAGCATATTACTGACCGAACAGCCTGTGTTATTGCAGAGACAGTGCAGGCAGAAGCCGGAGTAATTACACCTGAAAAGGAATGGCTTACGGCATTGCGTAAACGCTGTACAGAGACCGGGACTTTGTTTATATTGGATGAGATACAATGTGGCTTTGGCAGAAATGGCTCTTTATGGGCATTTGAACAATTCAATATTGTGCCGGATATATTATTGTTGGGCAAAGCGTTGGGAGGAGGAATGCCTTTAGGTGCTTTTGTTGCCGATAAAAAAATAATGGATTCGTTATCACATAATCCTGTGCTTGGGCATATCAATACCTTTGGTGGGCATCCTGTTTGTTGTGCCGCAGGGTTGGCTGCATTTAATATATTGCTGGAAGAAAAACTGGTAGATGCAGTAAAGGAAAGAGAACAATTATTTGTTTCATTATTGAAGCATCCTGCAATTCTATCAGTAAACAGTTGTGGTTTGATGATTGCAGTTGCCTTTAAAGATTTTGATACCAATAAAAAACTAATTGATGCCCTGATTCTGGAAGGTGTATTTACTGATTGGTTTTTATTTGCCAGCAATTGCTTGCGTATCGCACCTCCATTGACGATAAGTGAAGAAGAAATAAAAATTGCCTGTGTAAAGATCATTCAGTTATTGACCGCTTAATAAGAGCAATCCTCATTATTTATGACAACATTAAAAAAGGTTAGTCTTCGTACCATTATAGTAGCTGTTGTTCTGTATCTGGTATTATTGATCCCCGACATGGGCAACAATAATAAAATAGTTCAGCCTTCTCAGCAACCATTTGAATGGAAGAGTGATGCTTTATGGCTGCAGTTAGAGGAAAATTTCAGGGAAGCCAGGCAAAGTTCTGTAGCTACACTTGATTCAGGTATTCAATCACTCAATCAGGTATTGAATACTAAATTAGTAGCTCTTCAAAATAAAACTGTTGCAGCAACCGATACAGATCTGGCTTCGATACAAAATATATTTTTTTCTTTGGCACCTTTGGTAGCAGTAAGACAACAGGCTTTGCCAGATTTTATTGATTACTACAACCATTTCAGGGTGTTTATAAAACAACAATCCAGGCAGTGGGATGTAAATGATCCTGCATCAAGAAATTCGATCTATTCGTTGCTGTACGGGATGCGTCAGGCAGTAGAGGAAGTGTTGTTGCAAAGGGACACTGTAAAATTTCCCTCCGCTATGTTTGTAACTCCTGAAAGATCCTATACACCGGCTACAAAAATTTTTGGGATAGAAGTGCATAGTGGTGATCTGTTGGTGTCACGAGGTGGTGCAGAAGTATCTGCACTGATTTCAAGAGGGAATGATTATCCCGGAAATTTTTCTCATGTAGCGTTAATCTATGTAGAAGAAAAGACCAATCGTCCGTATCTGATAGAAGCGCATATTGAAAAAGGTGTGGCTGTTTCTTCTGTTGAGCAATATGTGAAGGATAAAAAATTGCGTTTTATGGTAATGCGGTTAAGAGCAGATTTGTCTTCGGTAAAGGCAGATAGCATGTTGCCGCAAAAGGCTGCTAAACAAATGTATGAACATGCGTTGGAAGGGCATATACCTTATGATTTTAAAATGAATTTTCATGACTCCTCCGCTTTGTTCTGTTCCGAAGTGGCCTCTTATACATATAAAAATAATGGTGTACAATTATGGCAGGCTGTTTCAACTATCTCTTCGCAAGGTGTAGTAAACTGGTTGCATGATTTTGGGGTAGAAAATTTTGTAACACAAATGCCAGCTGATTTGGAGTATGATCCGCAATTATCAGTGGTGGCTGAATGGCGTGATCCGGAGACATTGTTTAAAGATCATATTGATAATGCGGTAATGGATGCATTGCTTGAAAAGGCGAATGAAGGAAAACAGATTGGTTACAATATCTGGCAGCTGCCACTTGTACGTATCATTAAAGGGTATTGTATGATACAGAATATCTTTGGGAAACCTGGTATGATACCGGAAGGGATGAGTGCCACACAAGCATTAAAGAATCAAACCTTTGTTGCCATGCATGTAAATACCAAAACTAAAGTAGAAGCACTTGCCGCAAAGTTTAAACAACAAAATGGTTACCAGGCTCCTTATTGGCAACTGGTAAAGTTTGCTAAAGCTTCCTCATCTTCGGAATAAAGGTATTTTTTAATTTATCAAGAATTTTCTTGCAAATGTAAAATTTATGTGTTTACTTTGTTTTTCAAAGTGCTTTTTATGAGTGAACAACAACAAACCCTCGAAGAGCTGCAGCACATCAAAACGATGATGGAACGCAGCAGTCGTTTTATCAGTTTAAGCGGACTCAGCGGTATTTCAGCGGGCATCTGTGCTTTAATTGGCGCTTGGTTTGCCGGAAGAAAGATCAACTGTTGGTTAAATGGTGATTGCGGATTGAACAGATTAATGAGAGAATCAGATCTTCAGTTATTGAATGACTTGATCTGGATAGCGTTGATAACTTTTGCAGCAGCTCTTATATCAGCTTTCTTTTTTACTTATTTACGCAGCAGAAAAAATAATACGCCGATGTGGGGTGCTGCAACCATTCGTTTATTTTGGAATACGGCTATACCGATTGCTGTTGGGGGGCTTTTTTTGATAAGGTTGATGCAGTTAGGTGAGTTTGAATTAGTAGCACCTGGTTGTTTGATATTTTACGGATTGGCATTGGTCAATGCAAGCAAATACACACTGGGAGAGGTTCGTTACCTCGGCTATGGCCAATTGGTGTTGGGGATATTAAATTTGTGGTTGATCGGTTATGGTCTTTATTTTTGGGCTATAGGGTTTGGGATATTGCATATTTTTTATGGAATAGTAATGTGGTATAAATATGAAAGGCAATAGTAGTAGACATAATTTTGGCATTTAATTTATTAAAGAGAGGAGTAGGATATGAATTTAATTGAGCAATTAAATAAAATTTTTGATAACCGTGTCCGGCTCGGTATAATGAGTGCGTTAATGGTGAATGAGGAAGTGAACTTTAATGAGTTGAAAGAGTTGTTGGGTATCACCGATGGTAACTTGGCCAGTCATTTAAAAGCTTTGGAAGAGAGCGGTACGATCAAAGTTCAAAAGGGGTTTATAGGTAGAAAAACAAACACGACGTATGCTGTTACAAAAGCAGGTGAAAAAGCGTTCAAAGCACATATTGCTGCATTAGAAAAAATGATCAATTCAACAAAATAATTTTTTTTGTATTTATACTTTGAAATTCAAAGTGCTTTTAATTTATGAAAATTGTACAAACCATTATATTCAGTTTTACCATTTGGGTAGTGGCCGCTTTGATCAATGCTGCATTAAGCGCAACGATATTGAGTTTTTCAGGAAGTAGGTTTGAGAGTTGGCCGGGAGCATTTGTACTTGCGCTTGTTTTTTCGTTGTTGTTCTCAGCTCCCGGCATTTTTGTTTTTTGGATAATCTTTATGGCGTGTGTAAACAGTGAAAAACTATTTGGCATTTTGTTGAGAACAGGCATTCTTGCTTCGTTGATTTCAGTTATTCTTTTTCGGACACTATTGAACAATGAGTTTAAAGGTCTTTATTTTTTTATGGGATTGTCTGCTGTAATAGATGCCGTCATTGCCATTTTGGTACATCACACTTCTATCACATCTATTAATAAAAATGAGAAATGATCATGTATAAATTATTAGTAACTATCCGATCAAAAGTGCTTGTTTATCTTACTCATAATCTGGCTCTACCCGTTATACGACTGATTCGCAGACCTGAGATATTTCCTTATACCAAAGAACAATTGCAACAATTTCCGGATGCGACTTTGGGTAAAGATCTGATTGATATGCTGGAAACAAAAAAACTAAAACTCTTGCCCTATTATGCAAAGCATGACATTAAACATCTTTTGCTCAATTATGACACAACAGATGAAGGAGAAGTTTGCTTACAGTGTTTTATGCTTGGTAACAGACATATATCATTTCCGGTATTAATAAGTGTAGTGTTTGGATATGTAACAATGCCTGAATATTGGAGTAAGTTCAAATCGGCATATCAAAGGGGGCAGCGATCGGCATTCATTGCTGACTGGCCGTGGGTGGATATTCTTTATGAACCCACACAAACACTAAAGGATAAAATTGATCGTAACTAATAGCAAGTAAAAAAATGAGAACAACAAAATTCAACAACATGAAAAAAGCATCTTTAAAAATCGTTTTGGTATCAGCTGGAGCCATTTTATTTAATATACTATTCTGGCAGGAAAAAATGGCTTTGAACACCTTACTGTTTACAGCCTTTATTTTATCGGCATTGTTTGCATTGTATCCTACCTCACTTAAACAGCCTACTATGAAGTGGTTACTGGCAGCGCATATTGTAACACTGGCAGCGGTAGTGATACAAAATACCTTATTAAGCAAACTGGCCTTTAGCGTCAGCCTGTTACTTGTAATTGTTTTTGCTCAATACTTGCACCGTTCTGTATGGTATGCAGGAGCTTCAGCCATTACTAATTTTATTATGATGATCCACTCTTTTTTAGAAAACATACAATTGATGAGGGAAGGGAAGTTTAAGCTAAAGGGGGTAGGTAAAATGTTTCGTTTTTTAGTCATTCCATTGATTTTAGTTTTTGTGTTTTTTCTATTATACAATTTTGCCAATGCGGCTTTTCAAGACTTGATGAATGATGTTGGAATTGCCTTGCAAATTTTTTTTAGCAAGTTATTTACCTGGTTTAGCTGGCAACGTTTTGGTTTTTTATTGCTGGGCTTATTTGTAACAGGAGGTCTTTTATTAAGAAGTAATATTTCATATTTTTCTGAATTGGATGTCAAAAAACATAATGACCTATGGAGGCAAAAAAATGATCTGAAGGAATGGAAAAAGTCTTATTGGTTTGAACTGCTTTCTCTGTTGATGGGTCGCTTTGCCAATGGAGTGATGGCTTTACGTAATGAAAATATCACAGGAATTATCAGTTTGATGTTATTGAATGTATTGTTGTTCTGTATCAATTACTTAGATATTGTGTATGTGTGGTTTGGGTTTACCTACAAAAATAATATTAACCCGTCTGAGTATGTACATGAAGGCACAGGTCTACTTATTTTTTCTATCGTGTTAGCAATGGCGCTATTACTCTTTTTCTTTAGAGGTAATTTGAATTTTTATAAAAAAAATAAGTGGTTGAAATATGGGGCATATGCCTGGTTATTTCAAAATGCAGTATTAGTCGTATCTGTATTGTTCAGAGATTATTATTACATAGCACATATGGGGTTGGCTTATAAACGTATTGGAGTACTTGTTTTTTTATTGCTTGTATTAGTGGGATTAATAACTGTTTTTATAAAGATCCATCAACGTAAAACAACATACTATTTATTGAGAGTGAATGCATGGTTTGCTATCATCGTTTTAGTGGTGGCATCCTGTATTCATTGGGATGAAACAATTGCTAAATATAATCTTGCAAGAAAAAATACTGTATTATTAGATGTAAAATTCTTGCTGACACTCTCAGATAAGACCTTGCCTGTATTAGAAAAAAACATGGATGTATTGGACAAAGCCGGAGTTAAAATCCCCGGAAGTGAAGGGGAATATTTATATCGTTCTGTATTAACGCCAAGAGAAGTATTTGAAATTAGAAAGAAAGTATTTTTACAACAACAACAAACCTATTCATGGCTTTCATGGAATGCGGCAGATTCATATGTGAAGGAGAGCTTTTCAAAAACTACACTTAGCTATTCATTGAAATAATACCTTATAGTTACATTCATTAAAAATATTTTATGGGATTATATATTTTAGTGTTCGGGTTTCCCGGATTTATTGCCATGATCGATTTTGTAGGATTTGTATTTACCGGACGACGAATTGTAGGAACAGTGCTTTTAAGGATAACTGAGGTATGTTCAATGCTGATATTACCCTATATGTATTTGAACCTGGTAAGTGGTCCTGTTAATAATTGTTGTGGCGATAGCGCCCCTTTTTCACCGGACCATCAAATAACCATATATACAGTTATTGCGCTTTGTTTATTGGCTTATTTTTATTCCAGTTTCCGAAAAGAAATGGCAGGTCCAATTGTTGAGATCGTTTCAAATGCTTTGTTGATAATTTGTATAGTGTTGAATATTTTTATTGCTATTCATGTAGAAGAATCTATTTATGTCTTTTTAGGAAACATACCCATTATACTATTATCAATTTTAGCAATTGCGAAAAACCATCAGCTCTTCATGGAGAGCAATAGTGATATTGATCTCAATGATTTAAATAAAATTGAACGGTTAGCAAGGAAGGTATTACAACTAAAACCTGTTGTAAAGTTTCCAATTATCTTTATTTTTTGCATACCCGTTCTTTTTGTAGTAACGGCATTGCTGTTGATCGTTGGGCAGAAACCTGATTCTCTTATTCGAGCTTTTACAGACACTTACAAACATGGGCTTTCGCAATGGGATTATAAATGTGATAATGTACAGTGTGGCGGGCATTATTTGTGTTCGGTAGCTGCCAAAGGACATACAAACATTGTAAGGCCCCAGCGGTATGGAGTAAGGAATGGCGGAAAGATCATTTGTAACAGACAATTACTGGTTTCAAATGCGTTTGAAGAATTGGTACAGGAGACATTTCCCTCTGTTCATAAAATAATCAGAAAACAATATAACAGAGTCGGAGATGTGGTGCATCGTTATTATAATTTCTTCGACATAAAATTAGTGTCTGATATTGTATATATACTAATGAAACCATTAGAATGGTTCTTTCTGATAACTCTTTACTCATTTGACAGAAAGCCGGAGAATAGAATTGCAAAACAGTATTTGAGTATTGAGGAGAGACGAATATTGAAGGATAAATAATATTAACGGGAAATTAAATCATTAACAATTGAAAGATCATTTATGAATGCGTTTAATGGAATACTCTACAGTTTCAAAGATTGCTACTAGGATTTCTTTTTTTATTATATCTATGCAGGTTTGTATCATACAGACGCTTACATCATCTTTAAAATAATATATATGAAACAAGAATGGTTTAAAAAAATGGGTTGGGTGTATTTGCCAATACATCCATTCGGGTATATCGTAACCATCTTAGCAGTAATGTTCATGGTGCCGGTTACGATGGCAACGGTAAGAAATGGTCATTCTGTATCGGATGATCTGTATCATCTTTTTGTATATGCTACCTGTGTTGCTTTTTGGTGGAAATGGGTAGCAGAAAAAACAAGTTAGGTACGTAAAAGTAACAGTCGGATTGTCAAATAATCCGGCGGTTACTTTTAAAATATGTTGATTTAAAAATCTAATCCCAAACAAACATATTTAACCGGGCTTCCTCTGAATACTCCCGACATTGGCCAGCCCACATCAAATTTTAAAAAGTAGCCAAGCAAAGTGCTTCTGGCTCCGAAGCCATAGCCTCCGGCAAAAGGCCCAACCCCACCCACTTTTAATCGTACCTGCACAGGAGGAGCCCCGTAAATATTTTCAGGTCGGCGAATGCCATTATATCCCCCATTCCAGGCAGTGCCCAGATCAACAAACTGGATCAATTGAAAGTTTCTTAAAAATGCATTGTTGATCGGACGGTTAAATAATGTAGAAAATACAGGTAATCTAAATTCGCTATTGATCGTTACTGCATTATTGCCATTAGCAACATTTTGAATGAAACCTCTCATGTTCACAGCTAAAGATTGGAAAGCATAAGTTTGATCCGCAGCAGGTGTATTATTAGAATTAAAGGATGGTTTGAACCAGCCATCCGCACCGCCTAAATAATAAACTGTTTTTTGGCTGCCCCAACTGAAATCCCCAGCTGCTCTACCCGCCCAAATAAAATTGCGATAAATAGGATAGTAATAACGAACATCAAAGCCCCAGTTGAAATTGAATTTACCTGTGGCAAATTTTTCTTTACTGATATCAGTATTCCATTCTATAAAAGCTTTATATCTCAAACCATTCCAGATATTTTGTGCCGGATTTAATGTGTTATCATAAACGTATTGTAAACTGCTTGTTTGGAATAAACGATGCACATCGGGTATAATAAAAGGTTTGTCTGATTGATTGGGATCGGGGATTGTTGCAAAAACATTTCTATCACTTCTGATTCCTGCAGTAAGTTGCAGTCTTTTACTTTCATCAAAGGGATAGCTAACATTCGCCTGATATAAATTAGTTAATGTTTTGCCGGGGTAAACCGGGCCACCTCCACCAATTGTAAATCCGAATCCTTGATTACTTCTATAATAAGTGGCGCCCCAATCAATTCTTCGTTTAAAATTTTGATAGCTCAATAACCATTCATGATCTTTTAGATCAGAAGATATTCTGAAGCCACCAAGAATTTTTGTGTCTTCTAATAATTCAGACACAGCAAATTTTACAAAACCATTTACTACAGTATTGGGTTGTAAAGTAACCGGGCCTAAACCATTTTGATAAGGTTGGTATTTATTTAGTAAAATAGCATTGTTAAAAAGTTCGGCACCGCCGTAGTCTACATAAAACTTAACCGGCTTGTATTTGTAGAATTTTGCTTTTTGCAATACGTTCTCATTATCATTTGTGTTGCTGCCAACTGTTTTACCTAGCAGGCTGCTGTCAGGTTTTTCATTTTCAAATTCTGTTTGAAAAACATCTTCTTTTTTAGTAAGTGTGTCGGCAATTGCAACTGTATCAATTAATGCCGCTTCTTTAATAATTTTATCCGCCATCACTATACTTTTCATGTAAGTGGTCGGCGTCATTTTTACATTTCTTTTATTTAATGTATTCTCATCAATATTTAATTTGTATACAATTTTTTCATCGCTTTGCCTGGTGACCTCACTAACCTGGTTATTCTCTCCGGCAATTCGTGTTTCTGCAACACTGCTTTGGTAGTTGGTTAAAGGGAATGTATAAGCAGAGTCTTCAGAAATTGAAACAACAGCAATGGAATCTATATCTGTCTTTTTGTTAGCAGTTAAAGTGCTATCAACTTCTTTGGCAGAAGGATTGTGCAAAATATCATCGCCGATCAATACAAGTGTATCTAATCCCGATCTTTTTGTATTGAAAAAACCGGCATATCGGTTGCCAATACCATTTTCATCGCTGATGAAAGTAAAGTGATTGGCATTGTATTGCATCGGATATCTGGCATTGCCGTATTTTAAATTTGATAGCTGAGATATTTGATTGAGTTCAGGTTTGCCTCCAAAGTCGGTCACTAAAAAAACATTGTAATGATTATCACTTGGTAAAGAAGTATCACTTCCTTTAGCGGTGGCACTTGGTCTGTTACTGCTGAATAAGATTCCGTTCTTGTTAGAGAAAGCAACAAACGATGCATCCAGATCATCGTACACATCATTGGTGATCTGTTTTACTTTTTCGTTATCTAATGAAAAAGTAAAAATGTCTGTATGTCCGTTTTTGACGGCTGTTACCAACAGTAATTCACTGTTGTAAGGAGAGTATGAAACATCTTGTATCTGATCGAATTTGTCGGTAAGGTCAAGTTTATATCTTTTGATTCTTACTTCTGTGTCAAACTCAAATAGTTTAATTCTTCCTTCTTTTTTATATATAACCATCAGCCTTGTCCCTTTTGGGTTCCAGGCTAAAATCGGATAGCCTGTTGTTGATGCATTTTTATAATTGCGAATACCGTATTTTATAAGAGTAGTATTATTGTAATCTTCATTTAATATGATTCTTGTGATGCCTTTTTTATATTGCACCATTGCGTAAGAATTATTTTTTTTCGCTGGGTTTACATTTATCTTGTAATAATCCAAACGCTTATTTATATCAAAACTTTCAATAGACTTTCCTTTTGGATAACTGTTGCGCCTGGTAATATCTTTTTCATATTTATCTGTTTCATATTCCATGAATTCAGCTAATACGTCTCTAAATTTTTTCTTGCAAACTTGTTGGCATGCTTTGTTTAAATTTTTGTAGATACGTGCCAAGTATAGCAGGTAAGTAACATTTTCCTTTTTATATTTTTCCTGAATAAAATACCAGAAAGAATGACCGGCCAGTAATGGTTGTTCAAAAGCAAAATCGTAAAAGTTGCGATAGTTGCCGCTTAGTAATTCGCTTTTTAATTCGTCGTCTAATTCGGTACTCCAGTTGTTTCCGGCAAACGCAATATAGCCGTCGGTAAGCCACTGAGGCAGATCCAGCAAGGCCTGATTGCCGGCGATCTCGCCAAAGTCATCTCCAAATAAAACATTGTCGGTGAGTATTTTTGCAATTCCTTCTCTTATTTGTTTTAATAAATGTTGATGATCTCCATTGAAATAAACAACCATTTTATTGTTGACCAACTTGGTTAATCCTCCCGTAGTTTGCCAGTCTGTGCCCAATCCGATATTGGATTGTTTTAGGTCAGCAAATTCATTGTATACAATAATATTAGCTCTTCTTTGTAAATTATACTCTGTAAAACTTTCTATTCCGGGTAATTCTCTTTCTGCAATCTGTGCCACAAATTTTGCTAATTCCTGGCCGTTTTGATTAAAGTAAATATTGAAATTTTTAGTTTGATAATATTCCCATTTAAATTTTTTGAACTGTAAGCGGTTTCTTCCAAATTCAACTGCATTTACCTGTGCCTGAGAAGCGATGGGTAATGAACAAGAGGCGATAAGCAATAAAAAAACAATTTTGATACTATTATGAAACGTCTTCATGTTGTTAACTTCTTTGGATGTTTGGGGCAAAATCGTTTTATTTTGCATAAACGTAATTTGTGATAAAATTAGTTGTTTTAAAATAAATGCTCAATATCTAAACTATAAATAAGTGTTACAGATCAAATCCTTTGTTTTCAGCCCCATTCAGGAAAATACTTATGTACTCTTTAATGAATCAAAGGAGTGTATCATCATTGATCCGGGTTGTTATTTTGATGAAGAAAAGGAACAACTCAAGAACTTTATCGGGAAGAGTGGTTTGGTGCCTAAAATGTTGCTTAATACTCATTGTCATTTAGATCATGTTTTTGGTAACAAATTTATTGCAGAAACTTACGGACTAACGCTGCAACTACATGAAATAGAAAAACAGGTATTGGCTTTTGCCCCAACGTCCGGTTTAATGTACAACATGCCTTTTGATAATTATGCCGGAGAGTTTATCATACTAAAAGAAGGGGACTCCATTTTTTTAGGGGAAGATGAATTAAAGGTAATCGAAGCTCCCGGACATTCTCCCGGCCATATTTGCTTTTATTGCGCCAAACAAAATTTTGTAATCGGTGGAGATGTGTTGTTTCAGCGTAGTATCGGCAGATCAGATTTACCAGGAGGTAATCACCAGACATTGTTAAGCAGTATCAGGCAAAAGTTATTGGTATTGCCTGAGGAAACGGTGGTGTACAGCGGACATGGAGATACTACAACCATCGGAGAGGAAAAAAGGAACAATCCATATTTAGCTTAGCAGATTGGGCTGTTCCTGGCATAATTCAATTAACACGCCATTGGTAGACTTTGGGTGCAGGAAACAAACCAGTTTATTATCGGCTCCTTTTTTGGGGGTATCGTTCAATAAAATGAATCCTTCGTTTTTTAATCTATCCATTTCAGTATAAATATCGGCTACTTCAAATGCGATATGGTGCAATCCTTCCCCTTTTTTATCAACATATTTAGAAATAACGCCATCTGTTGTCAGGCTTTCCAACAGCTCAATTTTGGTGTCCCCTTGTTTGAAAAAGGCCGTGTTTACTTGCTCGCTTTCTACCAGTTCGGTTTTATAGCAATGACTATTTAGCAGCTTTTCAAACAGCGGTATGGAAGTTGCTAATTCCTTTACAGCGATGCCTATATGTTCTATTTTTAGCATGAAAGTATGTTTTGCGTATCCCATCACCCCAATTTTACCAGCATTGAGTGGTGTTTCAGATGGTCATTTTCGAAATCGGTAAAATGATGGTTACGTTGACGTTTACAACACTAAAATAGAACCTTTTGTAGTAATTTCGTGTTATAAAATAAAATTAAACAAGGATATGTTGAAGTTGCCGATCTATTTAGATAATAATGCTACCACTCCGATGGACCCGAGAGTACTGGAAGCTATGACCCCTTATTTCCTGCAGCATTTTGGTAATGCCGCAAGTCGTAACCATCCTTTTGGCTGGGAAGCAGAGGAAGCTGTGGATTATGCTCGTGAACAAGTTGCAAAATTGATTGGGGCTGATCCAAAAGAGATCATTTTTACCAGCGGAGCTACAGAAGGCGATAATTTAGGTATTAAAGGGGTGTATGAAATGTATGCCAGTAAAGGGAACCACATTATTACGGCAACAACAGAACACAAAGCTGTGTTGGATACTTGTAAGCACATTGAGAAATTAGGTGGAGAAGTGACATACTTACAAGTAAAGCCTGATGGATTAATTGATCTGAAAGAATTGGAAGCGGCTATCAAACCAACAACTATATTAATTGCTATCATGTATGCCAATAATGAAATTGGTACCGTGATGCCGATCAAAGAGATCAGTGCCATTGCTCGTAAGCATGGTATATTGGTTTTTACTGATGGTACTCAGGCAGTAGGAAAAATACCTGTTGATGTAAATAAAGATGGTATTGATCTGATGGCTTTTACTGCTCATAAAATGTACGGACCAAAAGGTGTTGGTGCATTATATGTTCGTCGTAAAAATCCAAGAGTAAAAGTTACCGCTCAAATGGATGGCGGTGGCCATGAAAGAGGAATGAGAAGTGGTACCTTGAATGTACCTGGTATTGTTGGATTTGGGAAAGCTTGTGAATTGTGTATGTTGGATATGGAAGCAGATACACAACGTATAACCAAATTAAGAGACAAATTAGAAACTGAATTATTGAAATTGGAAGAAGCTTATGTAAACGGTAGTCGTGAACATCGTTTACCACATGTAACAAATATCTCTTTCAAACACGTAGAAGGAGAAGGTTTGTTGATGGGCTTTAATAAAAATATTGCTTTAAGCTCAGGCTCGGCTTGTACCTCAGCATCATTGGAACCATCATATGTATTAAAAGCATTAGGATTGGGTGATGATCTGGCACATAGTTCTTTACGTTTTGGTCTAAGTCGTTTTACAACCGAAGAAGAAATTGATTACACTATTAAAGCAATAAGTGAAACGGTTTTGAAGTTAAGAGAAATGAGTCCGCTTTGGGAAATGTATAAAGAGGGAATTGATTTGAGCACAATTGAGTGGGCACACCACTAATTTGAAAATTAGCTGATTTGAAAATTTGAAGATGAGTTTTTAAGTCAGAAAAGTTTAATCATCTTCAAATCACCAAATTTCCAAATCATTAAATTAATAATCATGGCATATTCAGAAAAAGTAATAGATCACTACCAAAATCCTAAAAACGTTGGTACGCTTGATAAAAGCAGTAAAAATGTTGGTACTGGTTTGGTAGGTGCGCCGGAATGCGGTGACGTAATGCGTTTGCAGATCGAGGTAGATGATGCAGGTTTAATTACGGATGCGAAATTTAAAACCTTTGGTTGCGGATCAGCTATCGCTTCTTCATCTTTAGCTACTGAGTGGTTAAAAGGTAAAAGTGTTGATGAAGCACTGAAAGTAGATAACATGGATTTTGTGGAAGAGCTGAATCTTCCCCCGGTAAAAATCCACTGTTCTGTATTAGCAGAAGATGCTATCAAAGCGGCAATCAATGATTACCGTGTTAAAAATGGCATGGAAGCAATTAAGTTTGAAGAAAGTGTAGTTCATTAATTTGAAGATTAGATGATTTGGAGATTTGAAAATGAATAGCTCCAATCATCTCCAAATTTTCAAATTTTCAAATTTTCAAATCGGTATGGTAGCAACAGATAACGCAATATACATCAGCGATAAGGCAAAAGATAAAGTCATCAGTCTGATGAAAGATTCAGGTGTGGCAGACGACCCTTCTTATTTTTTAAGAGTAGGTGTTGTTGGCGGCGGCTGTAGTGGGCTGAGCTATAAAATGGATTTTGACAATGAGCAAAAGCCTATGGATCAGGTGTTTGAAGACAAGGGCATTAAGATTGTGACCGATCTTAAAAGTTTTTTATACCTGGTAAATACAGAACTTGAATTCAGCGATGGATTGAATGGCAAAGGATTTTATTTCAATAATCCGAATGCAAGCAGAAGTTGTGGGTGTGGCGAGAGTTTTGCGGTTTAAATCAATTCTATAGAATTAAAATATCATCCCGTTTCATAAAATGAAACGGGATTTTTGCATAAAAAAATCCCCCGAAGTAATCAGGGGACTAATCTAGTTGGTTTTGGTAATCAACTTGTTATTTGATGAAAACCTGAAAATGGGCTCATCTTACAGGGCTTTAATTATTTAGGTACAGGTCTATATGACAATACAGGACTCATAATTGCTGCACGGGAAATTATTTTATTAAAAAAGCTTGTTTGTAAAACCGTGTTTTATCTATTAAAAATAATCGATAGACTCCTTTTGGCAAAGAAGAAGGCATATCAATTTTTATAGTTTTATCCAAACCGTCATGCTCAATAGATGTAGAGGAAATCTGCTGGCCACTATTTGTTAAAATACTCATTTGATAATGTCCTCTGTTTACAGCGGCAAACCGAACAGCCAATGCTGATCCCGAAGGATTGGGATAAATAAATATAGTGTTCCCAACTTTACCGAAATATATCCTCATAATAGAGGACAGATTAACGGCGGTGTTTTTATGATATACCCTCATTCTGTAGTAATTAGTACCAACGATAGGGTCAGTATCTAAAAAGCTATAAGAGCTCATTGTTGCTATACCATTAGCATTCACTGTTCCAATAGGGTTGAAGATCAGTCCGGTTGAAGATTTTTCAATTTCATATTTTACAATATCAGCATCATTTTGAATTACCCATTTTAGCTTAACAGCATTGTCTGTACATGAAGCACCAAATGCAGTAAGGCTGATGGCAAGTGGAGCACTTATTGTAAAATCTGCTTTGTAGTTGGCACCTCCGGCATTGTCAAACCGTTGTTGAGAGCAGTTCTCACCTGATGCTTCGTAATATATTTCAAGTGTATAATTGCCTGCTTCAAAAGTTGTGAGGTCAATAGATCTGGTTACATTTTGCAATTTCTGTTCGTAGATGCTTCCGCAAGAGCCACCACCACAACTGCTGAATGAGTTCCCATTGCAACTACAAAAAACGCTTAAACTGATAGAAGAAAAAGTAATAGCAGCAGGTCTGTCGCCTTCAGGATAAATAGAATAGTACAAATTACCTCCGCAAATTGAGCCAGTGTTATTTTTGATCGTCCTTATTTCGGCACCGATCAACTTCAAATTGCCGCTATTATTACCAAATACGCCTAACTGGGCGTTGAGATTATTAGTGCCAATACCAGATAACGAGGAAGATTTTTGAGTATTATAAAAAGATGAGGTGCCATTGATATCGAGGTAAACAGCAGACGCAGCAATATTAAAGTCTGCCAGCAATGACACACTGAACAATAAATGAGTAATAAATAAGAGTGTAAAATGTTTCATCAATAATATCGATGCTTTATCTCTTACCAAATATATAAAAATTAGCCATTATTACCAGCTACAAAGTTTTATAACAGGGTATGTAGTAAATTGCAGCAATTTTAAATCAATGTGGAGCATTTGTAAAAAGGAATTACACCAGTTTTTCGGAAATCTTACAGGTTATATTGCTATTATCCTCTTTTTGGTGGTAAATGGCATTTTCTTGTTTGTATTGAAGGATAGTAATCTGTTCGATTTTGGCTATGCCACTTTAGACAGGTTTTTTGAATTGGCACCATGGGTGTTGATCTTTTTAGTGCCGGCTATTACCATGCGGTCTCTGGCAGATGAATTAAAGTCAGGTACGTTTGAAACGTTGGTAACCAAACCGCTTTCTCAATGGCAGATCGTTTTGGGTAAATACCTGTCAATCTTATTAGTGCTTATTTTTATAATTATCCCAACTTTCATTTACATTTTTACTATAAAACAATTAAGTGCTACCGGAACAATCGACAGTGGCGGTATTACGGGCAGTTATATTGGCTTGTTTTTATTGTCTGCAGTTTTTGCAGCCATTGGTTTATGTTGCAGCGGATTTAGTAATAATGCTGTAGTGGCTTTTTTGATAAGTGTGTTTGCCTGTTTGCTGCTCTACTTCGGATTTAATGCAGTGAGTAAATTACCTTTTTTTCAGGGTAAGGCTGATTATTATATTGAAATGCTGGGTATCGATTTTCATTACAGAAGTACCAGCCGGGGATTACTGGATAGCCGTGATGTGATTTATTTTTTGAGTCTTATTTTTTTATTCCTTTTGATCATTGTAAAAAAGTTGGGTAAGCGTTAAGTAAAGTATTCATGAAGAAGATAGTTGACAAAATAGTTAATGGAAAATTCTGGTTACCCCTGGTGGTGCTGGTGTTGATCGGTATCAACTGGTTGGCGGCCTCTTTTCATACCCGAATAGATTTTACTAATGAAAAAAGATTTACGCTTTCTAAGTCAACTAAATCTTTATTAACCGGATTAGATAGCACAGTTGATATTACTGTATTACTTTCGGGGGATATCAAATCTGAATTCAAAAAATTATCCAATAGCACAAAAGAGTTGTTAGACAATTTTAAAAACTATGGCGGTAATCATATTCAATACAGATTTGAAATTCCTGGGGAAGGATTGAATGATTCTTTGAAAGCGTATGTGTTTGATTCTTTAGTGGCAATGGGTTTGCGACCAACCAACCAGCAGGTGCAGGTAAAAGAAGGAGAAGGGAAAAGTCAACGGCAAATTTTTCCTGCAGCAATAATAAGATATGGAGATAAGTCAGTTCCGATAGATCTGTTACAAGGCCAGGTACAGAAAAATGTGTTCAATTCAGATGATGTTTTAGATAAAGAATCGTTGAATAGCGCAGAAGCACTACTGGAATTTAAGTTTGCCAATGCAATACAGAAATTAACGCAGAAAGAGACGCCTATTGTAGCCTATGCTTATGGTAATGGAGAACCGCCTTATGGGTTTCTACCTGTGAATGATGTATTCAACACGTTGGGAAGTAATTTTATAGTTGATACTGTAAATGTAAAAATACAACCATTTATTCCTCAGGAATACAATACAGTGGTGATTGTTAAGCCTACCGAAAAATTTACTGAAGATGATAAATTTAAATTGGATCAATATGTAATGAATGGTGGCCGATTGCTTTTTTTGGTGGATGTATTATATGCTGAAAGAGATAGTTTGCAAAGCGGCGAATTGACTGCATATGCAAGAGACCTTAATTTAAATGATCTGTTATTCAGATTTGGTGTGAGAATTAATCCTGATCTTATTGCAGATAAACATTGTGATGTGATACCAGTAGAAGTTGGTAGTGTAGGAGGGCAAAGTCAGAAGCAATTATTGCCATGGCCTTATTCTCCTTTATTATTACCGGGGTCAGATCATCCGATCGTAAAAAACCAGGCAGATGTATTGGCAAATTTTGCTAATTCGATTGATCTGGTAGAAGCAGAAGGGATCAATAAAACAGTTTTACTGTCATCCTCTTCTAACTCTACCACTTTTGCTACTCCCGCAATCGTACAGCTAAATAGTTTACAAACTGTAGAAGATGTAAAAAGCTACAATAAAAAGAATATTCCTGTAGCAGTTTTGTTGGAAGGAAAGTTCACTTCTATGTTTGCTAACAGAGTTACACAATCACAACTCGATACATTGAAGAGTTATAATATTCCTTTTTTAAGAGAGAGCATTGCCCCCGGAAAAGTAATTGTAGTGAGTGATGCAGACATCGTAATGAATCAGGTTTCTGAAACAATTGGGCCATTACCGATGGGTACCAATAAGTATACGAAGGTTGGGTATGCCAACAAAGATTTCTTTTTAAACTGTACAGAATATCTGGCCAATAAAAAAAATATCTTAGACGCCAGGGCTAAAGACTATACATTGCGATTGTTAGATGTAAAGAAAACAGAAGAAGAACGCACTTTGTGGCAAGTGATTTGTATTGTTTTACCGGTATTGCTGGTAGCGTTGTTCGGATTTGTTTACCAGTGGTGGCGTAAAAGGAAATACACCCGTTAAAATTTTTCATGAAAATAGAAATGATATATCTGGTTTTTGGTGCGGTTGTTATTCTGGCACTGATCTTTGACCTGGGACTCCTGAGCAAAAAAAACACTGTCATCAGTTTAACAAATGCATTGACACAAACATTTTTTTGGGTAGCGTTGTCTTTTTTGTTTTTTGCTTTTATCTGGCACGAAAACGGCAAAACAGATGCAGTTCAATATATCTCGGCTTATTTGTTAGAGTGGTCTCTTTCAATTGATAATATTTTTGTCTTCATTATTATTTTCTCTTTTTTTAAAGTAAAAGAAAACAGTTATTCAAGGGTGTTATTACTGGGGATTTTAATGGCAATTGTTTTTAGGATAGTTTTTATCGCTTTAGGAAGTGAGTTAGTTGCAAGGTTTGGTTGGATCATGTACATCTTCGGTGCGTTCCTGGTATATACCGGTATTAAAATGTTCGGCAGCAGTGAAGAAGCGGAGTTTAATCCCGAAGAAAATTGGGCGTACAGATTTATGCGGAAATTTATGCGTACTACAGATGAAGAACCCGATGGTCGGTTTATAATCATGAAGA
Source organism: Ferruginibacter lapsinanis (assembly GCF_020783315.1). Classification (NCBI taxonomy): domain Bacteria; kingdom Pseudomonadati; phylum Bacteroidota; class Chitinophagia; order Chitinophagales; family Chitinophagaceae; genus Ferruginibacter; species Ferruginibacter lapsinanis. Next base: position 1,572,564 of record NZ_CP086063.1, read on the forward strand.
ACAAAAAAGCATATTTCACCAAGCTTGCAATGGTGGTGATCATGTTGGGTTTGATTGACATAGTTTTTGCGTTAGATTCAATACCGGCTGTTTTTTCTATTATACCCGATCCGTCCAAAAAATTACTGATCTATTCATCCAATATTTTTGCAGTATTAGGGTTACGCAGTTTGTTTTTTTTATTGCGTGGGGCAGCAAGCAAATTCGATTATTTACAGCAAGGGATTGCGATCGTATTGGTTTTTATAGGAGTAAAAATGTTGGTAGCAGAGTGGGTGCATTTGCCCGAATGGGTATCTCTGCTGGTGATACTTTTTTGTATCGCCGGAGCTATTGTATATTCGATCTATCACAAACGAAAAGGTGAGCCAAAAGAAATAACTGAATAATTGTATACTACATCTTCCATAGCAGGTATTATTAAAGCCAATTGGTTGCAGCAAAGTTCTGATGCAACTATTGAGCACATTTTGCTGGATAGCCGGAAATTGCTGTTTCCTGATAAGACATTGTTCTTTGCTTTGAATGGTGAAAGAAGAAATGGCTCCTTGTTTATAAGAGAATTGTATGATAAGGGTGTGATGAATTTTGTTGTAGAGGAAGATTTTTCTGAAAATGCAATCATTAATTTTCCCGGTGCAAATTTCTTACAGGTTAAAAATGCTTTACAGGCCTTACATTTATTAACGGCCTACCACCGTAAAGCATTCAATATTCCTGTAATTGGCATTACAGGAAGCAATGGGAAAACAATTGTAAAAGAATGGTTGTATCAGTTGCTGCATGATGAATATACTATAGTTCGTAATCCGAAGAGCTATAATTCGCAGATAGGTGTGCCCTTAAGTGTTTGGCAGATAAACAGTCAACATACGCTGGGGATATTTGAGGCTGGTATTTCTCAGCCAGATGAAATGCAACGGCTGGAAAAAATAATCGAACCAACGATCGGTATATTTACCAATATCGGGCAAGCGCATAGCGAAGGGTTTTTAAATATCCGCCAAAAAATAAATGAGAAGCTAAAACTTTTCATAAACACCGGTGTGTTGATCTATTGCGCCGATAACCCGGATGTGAATGAAGCCATAACAACCTTTGCTACTAATGTAAGAAATGGAGATGCGTTCACACTTTTTTCGTGGAGCAAAAAAAATCAGGCAACACTACAGATTTTATCGGTAGAGAAAAATGAGGATCAAACATTGGTTACTGCAAATTATCAGGAAGCTGTGATCAATTGTGTTATTCCCTTTGTGGATGATGCGTCAATAGAAAATGCCATTAATTGCTGGTGCGTTTTGTTGTATTTAAAAATCGGGCATCAACTGATTGCCGAAAGAATGCTTCATCTGCGTAATGTAGAAATGCGATTGGAGTTAAAGCAGGGCATGAACAATTGCTCTATCATCAATGATAGCTATAGTGCAGATATAAATTCGCTGACGATAGCATTGGATTTTTTGTCGCAGCAACAACAGCACTCCAGCAGGACATTGATATTGAGTGATATTTTGCAATCCGGTAAAAATGTGAAAGACCTGTACAGTGATATAGCAGCCATACTCCAACAAAAAAATATTAATCGTTTAATTGGGATAGGTCCGGAAATTTCTAAGCAAAAGGAAGTGTTTAAAAATATTCCGAACTGTTTTTTCTTTTCTTCTACCAATGATTTTAAACAACAGTTTCATTCATTACATTTTTATAATGAAACGATTTTACTTAAAGGTGCAAGGGTCTTTGAGTTTGAGCAGATCAGTCATTTATTAGAACAAAAGGTACATCAGACAGTTTTGGAAATAAACCTCAATGCAGTTACTCATAATTTAAAAGAATACCAACAGCAATTAAATCCCGGGGTTAAATTGATGGCAATGGTAAAAGCATTCAGTTATGGTAGTGGAGGATTTGAAATAGCAAATCTCTTGCAGTTTCATAAAGTAGACTATTTAGCGGTAGCATATGCTGATGAAGGAGTAGAGCTTCGTAAAGCTGGTATTACATTACCTATAATGGTGATGAATGCCGAAGAAACTACGTTTGATGTATTGGTACAATATAACTTAGAGCCTGAACTTTTTTCATTTAATATGTTATCGCTGTTTCAAGATTATCTTGAAAAGAGTGGTATCAGTTATTATCCTGTACATATTAAAATTGATACAGGAATGCATCGTCTTGGCTTTGAGCAACAGGATATGGAACGGTTGGCAATCGTGTTAGCAACATCCTCCATATTTAAAGTACAATCAGTTTTCTCTCATTTAGCAGCAAGTGATTCAGCTTCGCATGATGATTTTACGCAGTTGCAGTTCAGGTCATTTATGCAATGTTGCGATTTGTTGAAAAGCAAGATCGGCTACTCTTTTCTATGTCATATTGCTAATACGTCGGCTATCCATCGCCATAAAGAAATGCAGTTGGATATGGTGCGTTTAGGAATTGGTTTGTACGGGGTAGATAATAATTCGTCAATGCAGCAACGATTAAAAAATGTAACCACCTTAAAAACAACCATCTCACAGATAAAAAAAGTAAAAGCCGGCGAAAGTGTAGGATATAGCCGAAAGGGGGTGGCTGTAAAGGATTCTGCAATAGCTACCGTACGGATAGGATATGCAGATGGTTACCCGAGGGCATTAAGCAATGGTGTTGGAAAAATGTGGGTGGGTGGTAGTTTGGTGCCGGTGATCGGTAATGTTTGCATGGATATGACCATGCTGGATATCACCGGTTTAAATGTGGAGGAAGGGGATGATGTAGTCGTATTTGGAGAGGTGTTATCAGTAAATGATCTATCGGTTTGGGCTGATACCATTCCTTATGAGATCCTTACAGGAATATCGCAAAGAGTTAAAAGGGTTTATTACGAAGAATAGCCTAAACTTTCTAAAACAGTATCTTCGCAAATAATTATGAAAGGAAGAAATTTAGCATTTATTATTTTATTTATTGTTCTGGCAGATCAGGCATTAAAGATTTATATCAAAACACATTATGTTATCAACGAGCAGCACAATTTGTTGGGCAACTGGAGTCGGTTACTTTTTGTAGAAAATGAAGGCATGGCTTACGGGATGTCTTTTGGTGGCGAGTTTGGAAAGATCCTTTTAACCTTGTTCAGGTTTGGTGCGGTGATCTTTGGTGTATGGTATTTGCGAAACATCATTCAGAAAAAATATCATAGTGGCTTTATTATTTGTGCCGGATTGATATTTGCCGGAGCCTTGGGGAATCTGATCGACAGTATGTTTTACGGATTGATTTTTGAAGAGAGTACTCCGATGAATGTTGCCAGAATTTTTCCAAAACATGGATATGCAGGCTTTTTGCACGGTAAAGTGGTGGATATGTTGTATTTCCCATTAATAAGAGATGCACATTTCCCTGATTGGTTTCCTGTTTGGGGGGGAGAAGAATTTGAATTTTTCAGACCGATATTTAATTTGGCAGATGCAGCTATTTCAGGTGGTGTGATTGCTATTTTATTATTTCAGAAAAGTTTTTTCAAACACCATGATAACCATGATCAACCGGTAACTGTTGAAACAAATGCTGTGGTAAATGACGATGTGCAGGTACAATAACATTTTTTAGTTATTATTCAAATCTTAGGTCGATCTTTCCTGCGATATCCTTAGGTTTTTGCCCATGCATCAAATTCAACAGTAATGGAATCTATAGTTACAAATATGTCACTTATTGATATTATGCAAATAAAGTGTAATACTTAAGATTAAAGAGTTTCGGGTATCTCAAGGTATGCTATAATAATAATTGTTACTTTTATCAATATTTTTAATCACATAATCACTTTATGAAATTTTTGCATTCATTGTTAGCTGCGGTAATTTGCCTGACAGTTATCTTTTCAGCCTGTAAAAAGGATGATGTTTTTACCGATAGGTTATCTTCCGGAACACTGAAAGATTCTTCGGGAAATTGTTTACCAAGTAGTGTACACGGCGTGTATAATTCCGGAGTTACTTTATTAGTAGAACATTATATAGATGTGCATGTAAATGTAGATAGCGTCGGCTCTTACCTGATCGCCACAGATAGTATAAACGGTTATTCTTTTAAAGGCACCGGTACCTTTGGTGTTAAAGGAGATAACCTGGTTCGTTTATATGGCCATGGCACGCCTCTTTTTGGAGGAGTTAATGTATTTACCGTTCGGTATGGTTCATCGGCTTGTACTGTAGCGGTTACTGTAAGAGGCAGTGTAGCAGTGCCAGCAGTGTTTACTTTAAACGAGTCAGCCGGAGCTTGCCCAGGGGCCACATTGGAAGGAACTTTCTCTTCCAATATACCTGCTACATCAGCCAATAAAGCAAAATTAGGGGTAGTAGTAACAACTCCTGGAACATATAGTATAACAACTACTGCTGTTAATGGTGTTAGTTTTTCCGGTACAGGAGCTTTTACCACAACAGGTCCGCAAACATTAGTGCTAACTGCTAATGGAACACCTATAGCATCCGGAGCTTTTAATTATACTGCCACAGTGAATGGCGTAAGTTGTACTTATAGTGTTACTGTTGCAGATGGTCCGGCCGCGGCAGTGTTTACTTTAGGAGGAAGTCCCGCTGATTGTACAGGTTTTTTATTAGCAGGCGCCTATCAGGCAGGCACAGGATTAACCAGCTCCAACACAGTTACCTTCCAGGTTAATGTAACAACAGCTGGCGCTTATTCATTAAGTACAAACAGTGTTAATGGGATATCATTCAGCGGTTCAGGAACATTTACAACAACCGGCTCACAAACTGTAGCACTAACGGCTACGGGCACACCGATAGCTGCAGGCAATAATACGTTTACAGTAACTGCTGGTAGTGGTACTTGTACTTTTAGTGTAACTACAGCTCCAGGAACTGTTACCCCACCGGTTGTAAATAATGATTATTATCCTTTGACTCAAAACAGTTATTGGACATATGATGAGGTTTATCCAGGATCAACGGGAGATACGCTTAAACTAGCTGTAAATGGCACTGGAACTTTTAGTGGTAATTCGTATACAAGAATGATAACCACATTCCCGGATGCGTCGACAGATACTATATATGCAAGAAAGAGTGGTAATGAATATCATGCATGGACATATACCGACCAATTTACTTATTCTGTCTTTTTTGATGTAGGAACTTATGCAGACATTATATTTCTGAAGGAAGGCCCTACAGGAACTACATGGACCTCTGCAACATACTCAGGCACAGAATCAGGAGTTGCTACCAGTTTAAAATATGTATTTACCATTAGTAATGGTAGCACCAGTATTACCACAAATGGAGTTACTTTCAGTAATGTAATAAAAGTGACACAACAAACACAGGTAAGCATTATGGGGTCTCCTTTTTCAACAATTGAAACTGTTGAAAATTATTATGCCAAAGGTATAGGGCTTGTATATGCTAAAACGGTACCGACAGGATCAACTACTCCTGAGGATGAGCTTAGCATCAGACATTACCAGGTTAATTAAATAACAGCTTCAAAATAACTTAATAAATTAAAAGCCACTCAAAGTTGAGTGGCTTTTAATTTATTAAGAGGAGCAAGGGATTAATCGATCTTTCCTACCATATCTTCAGGTCTTACCCAGGCATCAAATTCTTCAGGAGTTACATAACCTAATTTAACTGCCATTTCTTTTAAGGTAGTTCCTTCTTTATGTGCTGTTTGAGCGATCTCGGCAGCTTTGTAATAACCGATCTTTGTATTAAGTGAAGTCACTAACATCAAACTGTTGTCAACATGTTTTTTGATATTGGCTTCTATCGGCGCTAATCCGATAGCACATTTATCATTGAAAGAAACGCAACCATCACCGATCAATCTTGCACTGTGTAAGAAATTATAGATCATCACCGGTTTAAACACATTCAATTCAAAATGCCCCATACTACCGCCAACACTGATCGCAACATCATTACCCATCACCTGAGCAGCGATCATTGTTAAAGCTTCACATTGTGTAGGATTCACTTTGCCTGGCATGATAGAAGAACCAGGTTCGTTGTCAGGAATAAAAATTTCGCCTATGCCTGAACGTGGTCCTGATGAAAGCATACGGATATCATTTGCAATTTTCATTAAACTAACTGCAACTGTTTTCAAAGCACCATGAGCTTCAACAATAGCATCATGTGCAGCCAAAGCTTCAAATTTATTTTCAGCAGTAATAAAAGGTAAACCAGTTAATGTTGCAATATGTTTTGCCACATTTTCAGAATATCCGGCAGGGGTATTGATGCCTGTACCAACGGCTGTACCACCCAAAGCTAGTTCACTTAAATGAGCCAATGTATTTTTGATAGCCTTTAATCCATGATTCAATTGAGATACATAACCGCTGAACTCTTGTCCTACGGTTAATGGAGTTGCATCCATAAAATGCGTACGACCAATCTTTACCACTCTCATAAATTCCTTGCTTTTAGCAGCAAGTGTATCTCTTAATTTTTCGATCCCGGGGATGGTAGTTTCAATTAAAATTTTATATGCTGCAATATGCATAGCTGTTGGGAAAGTATCATTAGATGATTGTGATTTATTTACGTCATCATTTGGGTGCAGAAACTTTTCTTTATCGCTTAATTGTCCGCCATTTAATACATGACCTCTATAAGCAACTACTTCATTTACGTTCATATTGCTTTGGGTACCGCTACCGGTTTGCCATACAACTAATGGAAAATAATCATTCAGTTTATCAGCTAAAATTTCATCACATACTTTTCCGATCAGATCAGATTTTTCTTTTGATAAAACACCTGCATCAAAATTGGTTAATGCTGCCGCTTTCTTCAAATATGCAAATGCTTTAATGATCTCCTTAGGCATTTTGTTAATGTCCTGAGCAATTTTAAAGTTATCAATACTACGTTGTGTTTGTGCTCCATAATAGGCATCTACCGGTACTTTTACTTCACCCATAGTGTCCTTCTCTATTCTGTATTCCATAAAAAATATATAAAGGTTTTTAATATAATTATTGCAAAATTACAGTAAAACAAGTAGTAAATTGAGTAGAATTTAAATGTAGCTATATGAGAAATATCAGTGTTTACTGTTTATTGTTATTATCGGTAGTTTTTACTGGCTGCAGTAAAAAAATTGTAACAACCAATACACCTCTCAGTAAAATTTATAGTTGGACCCAGTTTAGTATGGGGGCAGATCTTTCTTATGCAACTCAGATGTTGGATAAGGGTGTAGTGTATAAAGATGCTGGCGTAACAAAAGATATTTTTACCATTTTTAAAGATCACGGTTGTAATACAGTAAGATTAAAATTATGGCATACACCAAAAGCATATACCTCAACCTGGGGAGGAAATGATCAGGAATATAATGATCTGCCTAAAGTAGAAATGCTAATAAAGAAGGCAAAGGATCTGGGGATGGCAGTAAATCTTGACCTGCATTATTCTGATACTTGGGCAGATCCGCAGCGGCAGGAAATTCCGGCAGCTTGGAAAGGACTTACATTAGATGTAATGAAAGATTCAGTATATCAATATACAATGAATGTATTGAATGAATTGAAGAAAAAAAATCTGGTTCCTGAAATGATCCAGGTGGGCAATGAAACCAACATCGGCGTTCTGTGGCCGGTAGGGCAAGTGGTCAACAATGATTATTCTTCTTTTGCAAAATTTTTAAACGCAGGCATCAAAGCGGTAAGAGATTTTTCTGTTACCTCAACTGTTAAGCCAAAAATAATTTTGCATGTAGCTCAATTACAACATGCAGTATCTTGGACAAAAGGTATAACCGAAGCGGGCGTTACCGATTTCGATATTATTGGACTTTCTCATTATGCCGATTGGTCCACCATGAATACAATGCCTGAGATCACAGCATTGGTCAGTAAACTAAGAACAACGTATAACAAAAAAGTAATGCTGGTGGAAATTGGTTATTGGTTTGATGCTAAAGAAGCAAATGGATATGTGATCAAGCAAACACCGGTTGATGGGTATCCGTTCACTATTGAGGGGCAATATAAATATTTAAAAGATGTAACGCAGGCTGTAATTAACGGTGGCGGAAGTGGTGTACAATACTGGGCTCCGGATTATATGGGTACGGGTGGAGAAATGACTGTTCGTTCTTTAGTGGATGCAAACGGAAATGTTTTGCCTGGAATTAACTTTATGAATTTTCCTTACAAATTTTAATTGTTGAAGATGCGAAAGATATTTTTTGTTGTTGGATGCCTGATGATCCATATTACATTTTACGCTCAATCTATTGTACGTGAAAAAATTTCTATGGATAGAAATTGGAAATTTCATTTAGGAAACGCATCCGATCCGGTAAAGGATTTTAATTATGGAATTGATAGAAGTTTGGTAAAAGCCGGAGAATCTTACGGCGCCATCAATCCAGATTTTAATGACAGTAGTTGGCGTGTATTGGATGTGCCACATGATTGGGCAGTTGAACAACCCTTTGTTTATAAAAAAAGTGATCCAGTATTGGCGCATGGTTATAAACCAGTTGGAGGTTTGTTTCCTGAAATGAGTATTGGCTGGTATCGTAAAAGTTTTTTTGTTGCAGCTAAAGATTCGGGCAATCGTTTTGTCATTCATTTTGATGGTGTGTATAGGAATTACAATGTTTATTTGAACGGACATTTTTTAGGAAACAACCAAAGTGGTTACACAGAAAGTAGTTTTGATATAACCGATTATATCAATTATCACAAAAAAAATCAATTGGTTGTAAGAGTAGATGCAACGCAATACGAAGGCTGGTTCTACGAGGGGGCAGGTATCTATCGGCATGTATGGTTAGAGAAATTCAACAATGTACATATTGCAGAATATGGTACGTATGTTACAACAACTAATACTGATACTACGAGCCTTGTTTCAATTGAAACAACTATTGCCAATGATGGTTTTGTAAAAGCAAAGACTAACATTACTTATTATGTAACAGACAGAGATGGGAAAAAGATCACCGGCACATTGGTTGAAGGGGTTTCTGCGGCTGCAGGGGATGTAAAAAAGATTAAACAACAAATAAAGTTCCCCAACCCGATACTGTGGTCTTTAGAGAATCCTTATTTATACAAATTGATAACGCTGGTAAAACAGGATGATAAGATCATTGATAGTACCACAACAGTCTTTGGTATTCGTACAATTGTAATTGATGCAAACAAAGGTGTATTGTTAAATGGAAAGCATGTTAAGATCAAAGGAACCAATAATCACCAGGATCATGCAGGAGTAGGTATTGCAGTGCCTGATGCATTACAATACTGGCGTATAAAGACCCTGAAAGAAATGGGCTCTAATGCATATCGTACTTCACATCATCCGCCAACACCGGAATTGCTGCAGGCTTGTGATGAATTAGGGATGTTGGTGTTAGATGAAAACAGGCTAATGGGAACCAGTAAGCAATATGCTGATGAATTTGAAAAATTAATTAAAAGAGATAGAAATCATCCATCCATTTTTTTATGGAGTATAGGCAATGAAGAAGGTTGGATACAAAAAACAGATGTTGGTAAAAGACTGGCGCAAACCATGGTGCAAAAACAAAAACAATTAGATCCATCACGGACTAGTACATACGCAGCTGATATGGGCAATGAAAGACCCGGTATCAATGAAGTGATTCCTGTTCGTGGATTTAATTATCGCATTCCGTTCATCGATGATTATCACAGGGGTAATCCTGGTCAGCCAATCGTTGGAACGGAAACGGGTAGCACTGTTTGTACCAGGGGGATTTATGTGGTTGATTCTGTAAAAGGGTATGTGCCGGATCATGATATTACTTATCCATGGTGGGCATCATCTGCAGAGCAATGGTGGAAACCTAATGCCGATAAGGATTGGTTCATGGGTGGCTTCGTTTGGACGGGGTTTGATTACAGAGGCGAACCAACACCATATGAGTGGCCGAATATCAATTCTCATTTTGGCATCATGGATGTATGCGGTTTTCCTAAAAATAATTATTACTATTATCAAAGCTGGTGGAGTGATAAAGATGTGATACAAGTAAGTCCTCATTGGAATTGGAGCCAAAAGGGAGAAGTAAAAGATGTGTGGGTAAATAGTAATGCTGAAACGGTAGAATTATTTTTAAATAAGAAAAGTTTAGGTAAAAAAGTAATGCCGGTAAATGGACATCTGCAATGGAGTGTAGCATATGCTCCCGGAAAACTAGAAGCAGTTGGGTTTAGAAAAGGTACAAAAATTACGGACTATGTGGAAACAACAGGAGTGCCCGTAAAAATTATTTTATCTCCTGACAGAACAATGATCAATGCAGATGGCGAAGATGTTTGTATAATGAATATTTCTGTAGTTGATAGCAAGGGAAGAGAAGTGCCGGATGCAATGAATCTCTTACAGTTTAAAGTGGAAGGGCCGGCAAAAATTATTGGTGTGGGTAATGGAGACCCGAGCTGCCATGAACCTGATAAATGTGAAGATGGGAAATGGCAAAGAAGTTTATTTAATGGTAAATGCCAGGTAATTATTCAGTCGATTAATGCAGAAGGTATATGTCGGTTGATAGTTACCGGAAATGGTTTGTTGGGGGAGGAAAAACAGATCCAGGTGAAAAAAAATTGGAGCAGGAAATATGTAGCGGAAACTAATTAATAAGTATGGATAGAATTTTTCTGATAACGGTAATATTGTTGGTATTTAATTGTTGTACTTATTTTCAACCTGATAATGTAGCAATAGCTATCCCTGATACTATTCAACAAACTATTTCTGTCGGCGATAGCGTAATTGTTGTTAAGTCGGAGCAATTAGTGAGAGACAGTTTTATTCAGCCATTTATCAATGTAAAAAATATCAATGCTGACAGTGTCATTCATTTTGCAAAAACCTTATTAGGCGTACCATATAAATATGCTTCAACGGATCCTACGGTAGGCTTTGATTGCTCCGGTTTTATTACTTATGTGTTCAATCATTTTAATATAGCCGTACCAAGGAGTTCGGTGGATTTTACAAATGTAGGAACAGCGATTCTCCTTAAGGATGCTGTGCCGGGAGATTTGATCTTATTTACCGGAACGGACAGCTTGATCCGTATCGTAGGTCATATGGGGATCATAACAGAAAATAGTGACACGTTGAAATTTATTCACTCTTCATCCGGCAAGGCCAATGGTGTGGTAATTACTCCGCTAAATAAATATTACAAAACAAGATTTGTAAAAACAATTCGGTTATAAATATGGAATGATCTATTTTCCGGAAAAATTTGCTTTTCTTTTTTCTAAAAAAGCTGTTGTACCTTCTTTCATATCTTCAGTGGCGAAGCAATCTCCAAAGGATTGCACTTCTTTGTCATAGCCACTTTGGTCAGTGTTATTTACAACGGCTGTGTTGATGCAATCAATCACTTTACTGATAGCAACAGGCGCTTTGGTATGAATAATTTGAAGAATATCTTTTGTTCTTTCCAATAAGGTGTCCGCAGTAGTTACATGATTTACCAACCCCAATTGCAATGCTTCATTGGCATCCATTAAATGTGCTGTCATATGCAACTCCATGCTCTTGCCTTTGCCGATCAATTGAGTTAACCGTTGAGTACCACCATAACCAGGTATCAAACCTAAGTTTACTTCTGGTTGGCCGAATTTAGCATTTTCACTGGCTAAACGAAAATGACAGGCCATGGCTAATTCACAACCGCCGCCTAATGCAAAACCATTTACAGCGGCAACAATTGGCTTCTTACTATTTTCAATTTTGAAAAAAATATCTTGTCCTCTTTTCGATAGCGACATTGCCTCCTCTTTTGTATATCCGGCAAACTCAGCAATATCCGCACCTGCAACAAATGCTTTTGTTCCTGCACCGGTAATGATAGCAGATTTTATTTCGGGATTGTTTTGTATCTCATCAACGGCGTTCTCTATATCAGTAAATACCTGTGCATTCAATGCGTTTAGTTTATCAGGACGATTGATAGTGATAATGCAGGTTCCTTGAGAAATTTCAGTTAATAAAGTAGCGTACATTTTTTGTAATTGATGTCAATTAAAAATTTCTATTCGCTTTTACCCAGTCACTGATATAAGCAGCAATGTCTGTAGTGGTAGTACCCGGAGGAAATAATTTGCCTACACCCATTTCATTCAACGATCTCATATCATCTTCAGGAATAATGCCACCGCCGGTAAGCAATACATCATTCATTTCTTTTTCTTTCATCAACCGAATGATCTTTGGAAAAACAGTATTGTGGGCACCACTCAAAATACTGATACCGATCGCATCTACATCCTCTTGTAATGCAGCATTCACCACCATTTCAGGGGTTTGGCGTAAGCCAGTATAAATTACTTCCATACCGGCATCACGTAAAGCGGTGGCAATTACTTTGGCTCCACGGTCGTGACCGTCTAAGCCTACTTTGGCAACCAATACTCTGATAGGACGATTCATATTTAAAGTTAACCAAAAATTTCGGATGCAGTTGCAATTCGACTGATAGTTGCAGCTTTCCCGATCAAGAATGCAATTTGAAAAACCGCCGGACCAAATTTGCCGCCAACCAGCATTATCCTGAACGGTAATTGCAGTTCGCCTGGTTTAATATTTTTTTCTGCAGCCAGTTGTTTAAAAGACTCTTCAATGGCAAGTGTATTCCAATCAGCTATATCACTCAATCTGCTTTGCCATTCTATAAAGAATTTCTTCTTGTCTTCATTCCATTTTGGTTTTACTGCATCTACATCAAATGATTTTGGCGCTTCAAAAAAGAATGATGCCTGCGTATAAAAATCAGGTATTAAAGTACACCTGTCTTTTATCAATGCAATTACTTCTTTCAAATAATTATCATCAGTAATTATAATTCCCTTCTCTGTCAGGATACGCTTGACTTCCGGCAGCAAACTTCCAACCTCCAACTTCTTTATCCATTCATGATTGAACCATTTTGCTTTTTCGAAATCGAATTTTGCGCCGCCTTTGTGAACTCTTTCAATGCTGAATTTTTCTATTAATTCTTCCATCGAAAATATTTCCTGTTCGGTTCCATCATTCCATCCCAATACGGCAAGCAGATTTATAAATGCTTCCGGTAAAAATCCAATTTCTTTAAAGCCTTTTGTGATCTCATTGGTAGTAACGTCTTTCCAATCCATCGCATATACAGGAAAGCCTAAGCGGTCTCCATCTCTCTTACTTAATTTTCCATTTCCATCTGGTTTTAAAATTAAAGGGAGATGAGCCCAATGAGGCATGTCATCTAACCCAAATAAATATTTCCATAATAAAATATGCACGGGAGCACTAGGTAGCCATTCTTCGCCACGAAAGGCATGAGTGATCTTCATCAGATAATCATCAACAACTACAGCTAAATGATAAGTGGGCATGCCATCAGCTTTCAATAATACTTTATCATCTACGTTATTAGTGTCAAATTCCATTTCGCCACGGATCATGTCTGTGAATGGAATGAATTCATTTGGATTTACTTTTATTCTTATTACATAAGGCGTGTTTTTGTCCAGTAATTCCTGCGTTTCTTCGGGTAACAAACGCAAGGAATTATTCATGTTCATGCGGATATGATGATCATATTGAAGGCTGCTGCTTCCTGTAGCTTTTAATTTTTCTCTCATTGATTCCAGTTCTTCTGGTGTATCAAAAGCATAATACGCATGCCCGTCTTTAACTAACTGTAATGCATACTCTTTGTATAGACTCTTTCTCTCGCTTTGTCTGTAGGGAGCATAAGGTCCGCCGTGTACAGGACTTTCATCAGGCACCAAGCCACACCATTTTAAACAATTGAAAATATATTCTTCTGCACCTGGTACAAAACGGGTTTGATCGGTATCTTCTATTCTTACAATAAAATCGCCGCCATGTTTTTTGGCAAACAAATAATTAAATAATACAGTACGTACGCCGCCTAAATGTAAGCCTCCTGTAGGGCTGGGGGCAAATCTTACTCTAACTTTACTCATAGCTGCAAAGGTAGGTATTGCAGGTAAATTGAATAAAAAAACCGTTCAGTATAAAAACTGAACGGTTTTTTATGCTCAATGAAATAATGATTAATGTAACTCGATTTGAGTAGCGGCTAATCCATCCAGTGATATCGTAGCCAGATTGTCACAAGTGCCTGCACCAAAGTCGATAACTACATTATGATTTGGCCCCTGAATTTTAATTGATCCTTGGCTGATATACCTGCAGCTTGTTGCTTTGATCAATGGAGTAACGATCGTTACAGTTCTTTCTCTGCCCAGCATATTCATAATTGTATGGGTGCCGGTAATTGAAAATACATCGTCAGATAAATCAAACGGAGTAAGAGATCCTTCTGTTTGTGTAACGAATTTAACACCGTTATGTGTCCAGTAAATGCCGGAAGAGTTTGTTATTTTACCATTTACTACTTCACGTTTCCAGCTTTTTATACCTACAGTACTGGTGTTGGTCCAGGTATAAGTTCCTTCTACTTTAAATCCATTTACAAAATAATTTTCAAAGGTCATTACTGCAGTACTACCCGATTTTCTTACAGAGTCCGATACTACAATATTGATCTTTCCTGAACGAACAACTCCTCTTGGACCGGTAGTTCCTGCGCCAAAATCAATGGTAATCGTTTTTGGAAATCCTACTAATGGAGTTACAGTTACAGTAGCACCACCCATAATATTTGGCGGGCCGGGTGTAAGAGGTCTTCCAGCAACAGGCCTGTTACCGGTAACATTGCCACTTACAGAGGCTTCCATAAATATATCATTATTGTCTTCCGCTATATTATCAGAGGTAGCTTGCCTGTTTGCCAGATCTGTTGTGGTGGCTATTTCGGTTCCGGGAGACTCTGCTGTGTCATTTTTTTCGCAAGATGAAAAACTGATTGCAAATGCAACACATGTGCCGGCAATCAATAGGTGTTTTGCTTTCATATTTGTGTATTTTATGTTGGTTAATGATTGGTTATTTAGGACAAAATACTTTTATAAAAGTTTAATTCAGCCAAAAAAATTAATTTGCCGTATGGTTTATCTTGCTAAGACACCCCGATGGCTCAAAAAAATTTATTCATCCTGTATCTGGGATTTTTATTCCAATCAGGATAAAGTTATTTATTTAACATTTGATGATGGACCACACCCTGTTGCAACAAACTTTGTTTTAAACGAACTAAACAAGTATAATGCCAAAGCAACTTTTTTTTGTATCGGAAAAAATGTTATGGCACATGAAGATATTTATAAAAAGCTTATCAGCGATGGGCATAGCGTAGGAAATCATACCCAGAACCACTTAGATGGATGGAAAACAGACTCTGTTAAATATTTACAAAATGTTGATGAAGCTAAAAAACATATCCAATCAACTTTATTTCGTCCGCCTTATGGGAGAATAAGAAGAACGCAGTTGCGGCAATTAACTTCTGCCCCAAATGATTTTACAATAATTATGTGGAGTGTGCTTAGTGGAGATTTTGATCAATCAATTTCAAAAGAAACATGTTTGGCAAATGTTATAGATAATGCGAAAAGCGGATCGATCATTGTTTTTCATGATAGTGAGAAAGCTTTTGGTCATTTACAGTATGTTTTACCCAAAGTATTAGAATATTTTTCTAAAAAGGGCTATGCCTTTAAAAATATCGCAATTGTATGATGTAGCTTATAAAAATGGGCCAAGGTAGAAACCTTAGCCCGTTTTTAATCCGTACCCTATGAAAACTGCGTTAAAAGTACAATCTTGTTTTTAAAAATGCAATATTTTTTTTAATGTGTATTTTTCAGACAAAAAAGGGGTGAAGGGTTTTATAAATGAGGCCCACAAAGGAGTTTGAAATAATTGAAAACCAGTTGTTTGAGCATTTTTGAGTAAGCAAATGCAGTAGTTGTATTAAAAAACAATTATAAAAAAATACTGCTGCGTAAATAGATTTTAAATATATGAATACTTTTATTGATACACATTGTCATCTTTATTCTGAAGAATTTAATACGGATATAGATATCGTTATAAAAACTGCGGAGACTGAGCAAATAAAACAGTTTTTCCTGCCAGGAATAGATAGTACAGCTATTGAAAAAATGATCGGGTTGGAAAAAAAATTTCCCGGAAAATGCATGGCAATGATGGGCTTACATCCTTGTTATGTAAAAGAAAATTATAAAGAAGAATTGACTATTGTAGAAGATTGGTTATCTAAAAGAAAATTTGCAGCAGTAGGAGAGATTGGTTTAGATTTTTATTGGGATAAAACCTTTGTCAGTGAGCAATACGTGGCGTTCAGAAAACAAATTGAATTGTCTCTTGAATATCAGTTGCCTATAGTTATTCATACAAGAAATGCTATGGCAGAAACAATACAGGTAGTGAATGAATATAAATCAGAAAAGGTAAGAGGTATTTTTCATTGTTTCAGCGGTACGTATGAAGATGCTGTAAAAATTATTGAATTGGGTTTTTATCTGGGTATTGGTGGTGTAATTACCTACAAGAATGCAGGATTAGCAGAAATACTTGAAAAGATCGACCTTGAGCATCTGGTATTGGAAACAGATGCTCCATATTTAACGCCTGTACCATTCAGGGGAAAAAGAAATGAAAGCAGTTATATAAAATACATAGCAGAAAAACTAGCATTGGTTAAAAATGTTTCGGTAGATGAAGTGGCTGCCACTACTACAGCAAATGCTAAAAAAATATTCGGTGTATAAAAACGGTTAGTGTATTTTTGCCGTCCTTAAAAAATAGAGAGGTGTCCGAGTGGTTGAAGGAGCACGCCTGGAAAGTGTGTAAACGGGAAACTGTTTCGAGGGTTCGAATCCCTTCCTCTCTGCAAAAAATGATCCTTCATGATAGTGAAGGATTTTTTAATCAGATAGATGTCTAAATTTTTGATCATAGGACTTGGTAATATTGGAGATGAATATGCCAATACACGTCATAACATTGGATTTGATGTAGTAAATGCTTTTGTGCAAAAACACGGGGGAAGTTTTAAGATAGATAGACTGGCTTATGTTGCAGAGGTAAAAGTAAAAGGGAAGCAGTTTGTTTGTATTTGCCCTACAACGTATATGAACTTAAGTGGGAGAGCATTCAAATACTGGCAGGATAAAGAAAAAGTTTCTTTGGAAAATACACTTACCATTGTAGATGATCTGGCTTTGCCATTAGATAAAATACGTTTACGCAGCAGCGGTAGTGATGCCGGACACAATGGATTAAAGGATATTCAAAATATTTTGGGAACCGATCAATATCCCAAATTAAGGTTTGGGATCGGAAATAATTTCCCGAAAGGCCGGCAAGCTGATTTTGTGCTCAGTAAATGGGATAAAAACGAAGAGGCGTTGGTAAAACTAAAGATCGCCAAATGTGTGGAGATAATAGAGCAATTCGCATTTGTTGGGATTGCCCAAACGATGACGGCTGTGAATAATTTATCGATAAAGGCCGAATAGATACTATTTTCTGTTTTTTAAACGTTTTATCGGTGGTATATTTGAAACTTGATTTTATTTGGCTATTTCTTTATATTCGCCATTATAATCTGGGTACTTTAAAATAATTAGATGAAAATAATTTGTGTAGGCCGTAATTATGCAGCACATGCTAAAGAGTTGGGGAACGATGTGCCCGATGAACCGGTTATATTTATGAAGCCCAAAAATGCCTTGTTACAAGGGCATACTCCGTTTTATTATCCGGAGTTTACTAACGAGTTGCATTATGAATGTGAGTTGGTGTTACGTGTGTGCAAAAATGGCAAGTACATACAGGAAAGACAGGCATCAAATTATTATAATGGTATTACTGTTGGTATCGATTTTACAGCAAGGGATCTACAAAACGATTTAATGAGCAAGGGATTGCCCTGGGAAAAAAGTAAGGCTTTTGATAATTCAGCAGCAGTGGGTAAATTCCTTGATATTACTCCGGGATTGAATAAAAAGAATATTAATTTTTCTTTACTCAAAAACAAGGAATTGGTACAGCAAGGCAATTCCGGTGATATGATATTCAGTTTTGATGCAATCATTGCTAATATTTCTAATTATTTTTCATTGAATATAGGTGATCTGATCTTTACCGGCACCCCCGCCGGAGTAGGTGAATGTGTGGTTGGCGACGACCTGGAAGCATTTATCGATAAAGAAATGCTTCTGAAAATAGAAGTTAAATAATCGTACAAATACAATTTTCATTTGAGAGTTTGCAGGTTTTTAATATCTTTGCCGCCCGTTTGTCGGGGTAGCTCAGCTGGTTAGAGCATCGGATTCATAACCCGAAGGTCGGCAGTTCAAGTCTGCTCCCCGATACAAAGCCTCTGTAAAGAGGCTTTTTTCATTCCCAAACTCAACAGGACTAGCCATTACAATAATCTGCCATATAAGTTATTATTTTCATAAATACTTCTTAGCTTTAAGTAACCAAAACCAACTATTATGAATTTTGCTAAGCAATTAATTTGCATAGCAGTAATGTTGCTATTCGTAACAGCTGCTTTTTCACAACAACAAATTACAGGACATGTAACTGATGCATCGGGAATACCTCTTGCAGGAGCAACGATCATCATAAAATCGACCGGAAAAACACTTACAAGTGCTCCTGACGGAAGTTTTACATTAGAAGCTAAAGCGGATGATGTATTGGAAGTTAGTTCACTAGGGCATTCTACAGAAACTATAAGAATAAAAGGCAGGTCGGTTGTAACGATAAGCCTTCAGAGTATTGCACAAGACCTTGGACAGGTAGTAATGGTTGGTAGCAGGCACTCTGGTAGGGTTAAAACAGAATCGCCAGTGCCCATTGATGTGATAAATGTAAAAGAAGCCAGTTTAACAACTGCCAAGCCTGATCTTACTTCTATGTTGAATTATGCAGCACCTTCTTTTAATCACAACAGGCAAAGTGGTGGTGATGGCGCAGATCAGATAGATCTGGCTACATTAAGGGGGCTTGGGCCAGACCAGACCCTTGTGTTGATCAATGGTAAACGCCGTCATCAAACTGCTTTTGTAGCGGTATTTGGTACAAGGGGTAGAGGTAATTCAGGTACAGACCTGAATGCTATACCCGAAACATCTATCGATAGAGTTGAGATTCTTCGTGATGGTTCTTCAGCGCAATATGGCTCCGATGCGATTGCGGGTGTTATCAATCTTATCTTGAAAAAAGATACGAAAGGCGTTACCGTGAATGCCGGCTACTCTGGATATTATGACCATAAATACAATGCTTATTTCGGCAGAAACATGAAGCAATATATACATGGTGATGCAATAGACGGTAAAGCTTTCTCATTCGATATCAATGGAGGAATTGCGCTGGGGAAAGCGAAAAAAGGCTTTATTAATTTATCTGCAAATTTTCTTACCCAGGAAAAAACATTCAGACAGGTAAATGATACTAACATGAATAATAAAAATAGTTTACCAATAAATGTGGGAAGAAGAGCGAATGGAGATGGGTCTGTAAATTCAGCGGGAGCTATGTTCAATATGGAATTGCCTATTGCTAACAGTAAAACTACTTTTTACGCTTTTGGCGGATACAACTACAAATCGTCCGATGCTTATGCATATACAAGAACATATCATGGGTATAATCCGTTGTCTTCTGCCCGTCCATATCGTTTTCCGGTAGATGCAACGGGGCGTTTGATCTATGTGCCTGCGATCATGCAGGTTGTTTCTACACCCGGGGGAGGTTTGCCCGATACTGTTTACAACCCTCATATACAAACACATATTTCTGATGGTTCATTAGCCTTTGGATTTGAGGGTGTAACAAGATCAAATTGGGATTGGGATCTGAGCAATAGTTTTGGCGGTAATGATTTTCATTATTTCGGAGATAAGACATTTAATGCTTCATTAGGAACTCTCGGTGTTTTTAAAAATCATTTTGATGACGGAGGTTTTTATTTTATACAAAATACTTCTAATGTTGATCTGAGCAAACGCTTCCAGACAATAGCTAAAGGATTGAATCTGTCTTTTGGTGCGGAATACCGCTATGAACAATATGGCATTTATGAAGGAGAAGAAGCATCGTATGCTAATTACAAACCGGATGGTGTGGTATATCAAAGTCTGATAGGTACTTATGATGATAATGGTGATCCCGATTCATTGCAAACGCCTGCATCGGGTGCCCAGGGCTTCCCTGGCTTTCAACCTGTAGATAAAATAAAAGCTAATCGATCTACGATTGGTGCATATGTTGATGCAGAGTTGGATGTTACAAAAGAATGGTTGTTAGGCGGTGCGATCAGAGTAGAAAATTACAGCGACTTTGGTTTTTTAAGCACCTACAAAATAGCAACCAGATATAAGGTAGCACCTAATTTTAATATCAGGGCATCAGCCAGTACGGGTTTTAGAGCACCTTCTTTACAGCAGATTAATTTCAGCAATACATTTACCAATGTGCAGGGAGGAAAAACTTTCGATGTAAAAATTGCACCTAATTATAGTTCTATCACCAGAGCTGCCGGTATACCAGAATTGAAAGAAGAAACTTCTGTAAATGCCAGTGTAGGTTTTAGCTGGAAGCCAGCAAAAAATTTAACAGTAACTGTAGATGGATATTTAGTAAAAATAAAGGACAGAGTGGTTTTATCTGGTCAGTTTGATAATACAATTCCTGCATTGCAGACAATACTGGACAATCTTAATGTAGCACAGGCACAGTTTTTCGCTAATGCTGTAAATACTACAAATAAGGGAGTTGATATAGTAATTGATTACAATAAAAAATGGGGTAATAAAAGATTTAAAGCCTTATTTGCCGGCAACATTCAGGATATGACCATTGATAAAATAAATGTTCCTGCGGCTTTAAATGGCAGCTATGAATCTCGCCAGGCATTTTTTAGTGAGAGAGAACAGCAATTTGTATTGGCCTCAGCACCGCCGGTTAAATTAGGACTAACATTGGATTATGGTGTAAACAAATGGGGTATTGGAACTCATCTTACTTATTTTGGAAAGATCACTTTGTTTGGCTACGGATATGCCAATACGTATCCTCCATTAGTTGATCTGGATGATGCATCGGCAACTGTTCCGGAACAGTTTAATTACAATGGGAAATTAGTGTCTGATCTGTATTTTTCATATAAACTTTGTAAAAATGCAGATCTGTATTTCGGTGCTGATAATTTGTTCAATGTGCATCCTGATCTGGGATATGTTAAGGGAGCAAAATTATCTGCCTATGACGGAGAAGCAGGCGGTCCGTGGGATGCAGTGCAAATGGGTACGAACGGATTGAGATTCTTTACAAAACTGGCATTTAGATTTTAAAATATTGATACATAAACTAAGAAAGGGTTACACATGTGTAACCCTTTCTTAGTTTATGATCTCATGAAATTATATCATCCTTCCGGGATATTTGTCCAATGCTTTTTCTAAACAATCCATTGCTTTATTAATGGCATCCACATTTAGCACATAGGCCAGGCGGACTTCTTTTAAACCAAGTCCAAGTGTACCATAAAAGCCTGTGGCAGGGGCCAGCATTACCGTTTGATCGTTGTAAGAAAAATCTTCCAGTAACCACTGACAAAATTTATCAGAATCATCAATGGGTAATTTAGCCATTACATAAAAGGCGCCACCTGGTGTAGGGCAGGTAACTCCAGGCATCGCATTCAATCTTTTTACAATAGTATCTCTGCGTAATTTATATTCAGCTTTTGTAGTGTCAAAATAATTATCCGGCAGATCAACAGCGGCTTCGCCTAATATCTGACCAAAGCCAGGAGGGCTCAATCTTGCCTGGGCAAATTTCATGATAGTAGCCAATAATGCTTTATTCTTTGTAACAAGTGTTCCGATACGGGCTCCACAAGCACTATATTTTTTACTGACAGTATCTATCAAAATAATGTTATCATCAGCGCCGGTTAAATGCATGGCACTGAAATGTTCTCCTTCATAACAAAACTCTCTGTAAGCTTCATCAGAAAAAAGATACAGATTATGTTTTACAGCTAACTTTTTCAACAGCTCCATTTCTTCTTTACTGTACAAATATCCTGTGGGGTTATTTGGATTGCAGATAAGAATGGCCTTTGTTTTTGGCGTAATATGTTTTTCAAAATCTTCAATAGGAGGTAGTGCAAAGCCTTTATCTAACTGGGAGGTAATAGGTACAACATTTACACCCACTTCTACAGCAAAACCTTCATAATTTGCGTATAAAGGTTCAGGAATAATAACTTCATCATAAGGATCAAGGCATGCCATAAATCCAAACTGGATAGCTTCACTACCACCAGCAGTTACAATGATCTCATCTTCTGTTACAGAAAATCCGGCTTTTTTATAATAGCCTACTAATTTTTGACGATAACTTAAATTGCCGGCACTGTGGCTGTATTCCAGTATTTTAAAAGTACTGTTGCGTACGGCATCTAAAATTGGTTTAGGCGTTTCTATATCGGGCTGACCAATATTTAAATGGTAAACAGTAATGCCTTTCTTCTTCGCAGCTTCCGCATACGGAACCAGTTTCCTGATAGGGGACGACGGCATCTTTTTTCCACGGTGACTAATTGATAACATGCCGCAAAGATAAGAGGATAAAATAATTTTTATTGACTGATGCTGTCAATATATAGAGTTTCTACTTTTTTACGTGCCCACGGGGTTTTTCGTAAAAATTTCAGGCTGGATTGTATGCTGGGGTTATCGTTAAAACAATTGATTCGGATAATTTTTCCCAGATCTTCCCATCCATAATGATCTACTAATTGTGTTACAATCATTTCTAATGTTTTGCCATGAAGTGGATCTTTGGATGGCTGACTTTGATTCATATGTTATGGTTTTTCAACATTTATATCTCCTAACAGATATTTTCCTTGTATTTTCAGAAATGCAAAATGTATTATTTTGCCATCCAGGCATTGGTAGGAGTATACATACCAAACGCCTTCGCTTTCTTTTTCTATTTTAAATGATTCAAATTTTTTATCCGGACATCCCTCTAAGATAAGATGAATTTTGCCCATCGTAGCACCAGCTTGTAATGAATCATATTTGTTGGCAGGATCACCAGCTATTTTCCAGTTTTTTGAAGGGTCATCATCACGGTGAACAGTATGTGATGTAAAGGCGGTAATATTTATATCTTTTACATAACCAAATAGCATATTTAATTCTTCCTGAATAACAGCTTCTATTAACGGGTCGTTTTTATCCTGATTGTATTGTAAATTAGTTGCAATACTGAAACTGTCTTTTGAGGTAAATGCCGAAAGCGGATTAGGCAGATCAAGTAAATAAGCTTTTTTATTGTAAGGAAAGTATATCATTCCTATCATTCCAAAACGATCAGCATGTTTATACATAATATTAAGTCCGTGCATATTTGCTTCTTTATTGATAACCTCTGCCGATACATTCAGTATTTCAATTTTTGAAAGATTAATACCTTCTGTTTTTGCATTGACAATATATTGTGGCCATGCAGTTTTTAACTTAGTAGTGTATACTGTAAAATCCTTTGTTAATTTGGCTTTGTTTGCTTTGCCGGCATACAAAGCATTATTTATTATATCTGGCGTGGCAATATGTGGAGCTAGTAAATTATAATTATTTTTTGTCAATGACAAAATGAAGGTCTCAGCCAGTTTTCTTTCGTCTTGTGCAATTGTTTGTAAGCAAAGCAGCAAAAGAAATGGAATGAGCTTTAGTTTCATCGTATTAATATTAAAACTTATTTACAATATCCAGCACTTTTTTGCCATCCTTACTTTCCCAACGATAACGAACAGTATATTCTTTATTTTTAGGAGTTGTAGGGTCTAATGCAATCTGCACTAAGATGTTTATTTCCTCTCTGTCTTTAAATGTCTTCGCTGCATAATGTTTAGCAGCTTTTATTTGTGGGATCTCTTTCATGTTTTCATCATACAACCATGTTTGAAATTTCCCCTGATTTACTTCATCAGTTGTAATGCCTAACATTTCTGCAGAACGAATTGAATGATACAATGATTTTGGATAATAACCACTGTCCATATATGCCTCAATTTTTTTTAATTCTATACCACCACATGCGCTGGCATTATATCCTTTTGTGGAACTAGCAGTATAAGTGGATTTAGATAATTGCAACTCTTCTTTTGGGTCGGTTATTACGACGGGGAATTCTAATAATAATTTGCTATGGCCTTTTAGGTCAAAAAATGTAATGTATTGATAGCAAGTATCACCTGGTTTTACTTTTTCATTAAAACTTAAAGAGATAGAAAGGCTCTTCAATGAATATTCATTCATGCCTGTATTTTCATTTTCTTTAAATACGTTAGGAGTAAAAGCCAGCGTATCTTTTTTTGCGTCAAGCATTAATATTTTTACTCCTGGAAAATATTTTCCGCCTACTTGTTTTAATCCCCATGGTTGAACAAGATTTATTTCAAACTCAGTATTAACAGGTAATCTATTGCTAGTCCAGGTTGTACCATTGAGAGTAACTTCAATTTGTTTACCCCAGATACCTCCTTTGAAATATTTTATGCCGGTAAATGGAAGGATGCCGTTTGTTTGTGCCAGCAGGGATACAGAAGAAACAACAGTTGCAATTATTAGTGAGAAAATTCTTTTAACCATGGTTAATGATTTTAGTTAAAAGTACCAATATTATTGATCTATTACACTACCCGTTATTGGGTATTTCTTCAGTAAATAAAAAAGGAGCAACATATATGTCACCCCTTTTTTTAAAAATACAAGCAGCATTATTTTTGTATCAACAGATTGCCATTGATCGTTAACTTACCTCCCTCTTCTACCACCATTCTGGCTCCATCTTCAATTGTTTGAGGAACATTCATTGTACAGTTACCTGAAATAATGATCTCAGATCCCATAGGCAAAGGATTCGGCGGGATTTTATTTCCTAACCAATTAATAGAATTCGTCCAGTCTCCTGTACCTAGATACTGATAACGAACAGGAAGGGTGTTAAAATTAAACCCAACATTATATCCAACCGTTTCTCCATTTCCCATTCCATAAGCAATTGCAACAAAAGAAGAGTCAGATTCTAATGTATGTGTAGCTCCTGTAGTTACCTTAATTTGTGCATAAGAATAGTCTGTATCTCCGGGAAAAGGTTTAAATGCATTCAACATAGAAATTAAGGCACTGCTTCCGTAGGCACCGGTGGCAAGATAGCTGCTGGTGCTGGTGTCAACAAGACTAGTATTGTCTATTTTAAAACTGGCAACTCCTTCTTTTCTGATTATGACGTTGACATAGCTTGCACTTGCAGCAACAAAACTGCTTTTATAATTGGGAGAAAAAATAGTTGCATTTTTTGTGCCATATTTTAAAGGAGATAAATTGATCATTTCAGGATCTCCGGAACCATTGTTGCCTGAAGTATAATTAGGGCACCCCGGCGTTACAATGTATTGTGTTACCATTATTCTCTTATCACTTTCGATCAATAAGGGTTGGTTGCGGCTGATTTCATAAAAACTTTGATTGATGATTGACGATTTTAATAAAGGGACTTTATTCACTAAAACATTGGTTGCAGTATCGTCAACGGTTATACGATAAATACCGGTCTCCATAGTTTTGGTAGGTGCAGTAAGATATTTGGTTCCCCAGGCAGCTTTTGGAAATATTTGCTGAATAAGATTATCAGAGCCCGCAGTATTGCTACATCCTGCGGCGTTGATCAATACTCTTCCATTGCCGCCAAATACTGCAATTCTTTTGAAAGGATTATTCGATACGATCCTTGTGCCCGATAGGTCTACTGCAACTCCTGCACTGCCTACACCTGAAATGAATCCCATCGCATTGAATACTTCACCCTTGTTCAACAGTTTTGTATACGTAACCCCAGCTTTATACAACACATTTGCTGCAGTATGATTTTGAGTGAATAAAGTTGCCGTACTGGAATCCAGAATATCTGCCGAAGGCGTAAATTCTATAATGGTGCTGTCACTTTCAGCGATTACAAAAAAGAACGAGTTCGGATTTTGGGTATTTGTACTGCCTCCTCTGCTTTGTACGATATAACTGGTGCTCCACATTTTGGTAGGTATGAGCAACGAGCCCCCGGCTGTATTGTTAGTTGCGTATACATGTTCCCATGCTCCTATGGGTTGATTACTGGTTATTCGTATAGCCCTATCCGTTATTCCTGTAAAATACAGACGGGTATCTGCCTGGTCATTTTGATTATAAATATCATTGGGGTCGCCTATCGGAAAGCCCGTAACCTCCACTACAGATTTTGCAGGAATATATACCACTTTAGGAAAACCTGATCCTGATTTTTTTGATATAGGCATGTTAGGAATATCAACTAATACTGTAGCAGGGTTTTCGCTTGCAGCAAGATATAAGGACATATATGGCCTACTGGCATCTGTTCCTTTTCTACGCATATTCTCTATGTAACCATATCCTGCCCAAAACTCTGTGCCCATGCTCGAAAGCGATACATTATCCGGCAGGGTTTTAAAAGAATCAATTTGTATGGTGTACATAATTGTGTCAGGCACACAAGCTGCATTATCAGAAACAAAAGAATGTTTAACAGTGTAATTGCCATACCCTGGATAGGTATGAGCAGGATTGGTCTCTGTAGATGAAGTACCATCGCCAAAATCCCAACTCATCTGCGTAATATTATTAAAGCCATACACCGAATGGTCTTCGAAAAGAATTGTTTTTGTATTCGTATTATCAAAACTGTAGGTAAAATCAGCTTTTGATTTAGGAAGCACCTTTATAATTTTTGTAAGCGTATCGTATGTTGACTGGCAAGAGGATACCCTGCTAAGAAATTTAACTGTATAATTTCCAGGTGCATAATTATGTATAGGGTTGATAATCGATTCTGTGTATCCATCTCCCAGCAGCCACTTGACGACCAGGTTGCCGGTATAATTACTTACAGTTCCGTTGAGTTGAATATTTTGATTTGTCACTGAACAATTAGGGATTTGTGTGTAAGTAAAATCTGCTTTCGTTGATAAGCTTCTTACTCCTGTGGTTTTGGTTAAACTGCTGCTGCACCCACGTTTGGTAAAAATAGTGAGTGAGACTGAATATAGGCCCGAGGCTGCATACAGATGCGGATGTGAATAATAGAAATTATTGTAGATAGTATCTTTTTTGCCATCACCAAAATCCCATATCTGTTTTAATAAAGTATCTGTTCCGTTTTTTAGATAAGATGAATCAACAAAGGTTGTAGTAACACCGAGACAAACATTTGAAGGTGCTAAAAACAACGGATTACATATAGCTACCGGAGTAGAATCAACCGAAATGTTTCTTGTCAAACTATCCATACAGCCATTTGCAGAAGTGATAACTAATTTTACCGTATAAGATCCTTTCATGGGATATACATGCGAAACAGTTTTGTTGGTGGTTGCTATGGTATTAGTGCCATCACCAAAGTTCCATGTATATCCGGTGATAGTAGTCGATGAATCGATCTTAGTTGAATCGAAAAAATTCAATTTCAATAAATTGAGGGTATCGGTTTCAAAAGTAAAAGATGCCTTAGGTTTTGAGATCATTCCACTGACGGTAATGGTTGTGTCTAAAGTATTAGGACAGCCACCAACAAAAGAGGCTGTTAATGAAACAGGGTAAGTTCCGTTAGCCGTATAAATAAAAGATGGGTTCATTGCTGTGTCAGTATAGGTATTGTTGAACTTCCATTTATAAGTGATTGCGATTGGAAGGTCAGGTGCTACGGTCAGATTTGTAAAATTTATCTTTTGATATCCGCATAAGCCAAGTGTTTCTGCATTTTGAGTGAATCCCGGTACTACGGAACCCTTTACTTCTATCGAATCATAATAATAAATATTGCAGGTGCTTGTTTGATACAATAATGTAACAATGTATTTTCCCGGATTTTTATATTTATGCTTTACTGTTGTATATACAACAGCCGGATCTACATAAGAGGAGCCATCTCCAAAATACCAAACCTTTTTTAAAAAATAGGAGTTTGCCGGCGCACTCATTTCAGTGATAGACATCGATGCAGAATCTCCAATACAAATAGATCCATTGTTTACTTTGAATGCAGCTTTTGGAATGCTGTATATGCTTACCTGTTTAGATAAAATATCGGCACAGCCATTTGATGAGGATACAATTAAAGAAACGGAATAAGCGCCATGGTTATAATATTTTTTATTATAGGTATTCGTAGAAGCAGTTGAATTATCGTCACTGAATTTCCATAATAATGATAAAGAATCTCCAGTACTGGTGGTGGATTCACTCGTAAAATTGATGGTATTATAACCACAATTTGTTGTCTGTGCACCAATCGCAAATGCTACCTGTGGTTTAATGCTAAGGTCAAATGAATGGGTAACACTATCAGTGCAACCTAATTTTGTATAAATCTTAAGGAAGATTGAATAGCTACTATCTCTGAAATAATTATGAAATTGGATCGTATCGCTATGATTTAAGATCGTGTCTGATTTCCCATCTCCCCAATACCATATCACTTTATTAATCGTATCACCAGACGATGTTGAAATATTGGTTACCTGTATAGCTCCATTACTACAGGTTGTATTAGAAGACAGAATAAAATCAGCGTGGCACTGAGCATTGGAGAATAAAGGGAAGGCTGAAATAAATAATATACTAATAAGCAGAGGTAGCAATCTTTTCATTTCCAAAAGTAAATTATCCCGGGATTTGTATGAATTTAGTTAGTGCAAACGATTGCGTAAATTAATCTTGTTGATTTTATTCCCCACTTTTACAGGTAAAACTTTTCGGTTCGGGTTAAAATCTAAGCAATCCTTTACTGCATAGATGTTTTGTAAACGGGCATTGTATTTGGAAACATATTATTATAACTGTTACACTGGTATAAAATATTCAATAGCATGGTATCAGAGTCCAGCACAAAATAAATTTTAAATACTATAATACATCTTTTCATCTCAAAAATTTAAATCATGAAAATCACTAATTTTTTTAAAGCAATGGCTGTAAGCTTTATCATTGCTCTTGCTATTCCGGTTACATCTAATGCAATGCATAACAGCAATGTTTCTACACCTTTGAGCGATAGTGCAGCAGACGTTAAACTTGCAGCACATATTATACAAAGAGTAACGGAAATTCAGAATATGGATAAGACCAATCTTACTACAGCTGAGAGAAAATCACTTAAAAAGGAACTGAAAGAAATGCAGGCGCAGGCCAGCAGTAACCAAGGGGTTTATCTGTCAATAGGGGCTATTGTCATCATTCTTTTGATACTGATACTTATTTTATAATCTGCAGAAGAAAACATTAAGTAATAAAAAAAGCCTCGACATATGCCGGGGCTTTTTTTATTATAGTATTATTTCGAAATTTTATAATCCCATTTTTGCCTTTAAATTAGCATCGATAGCATCTAAAAATTCTTCAGTGTATAAATAATGTTCACCATGATTTACTTTATTGCCATGGATACAAACCGCAAGATCTTTTGTCATTTTACCGCTCTCAACTGTTTCGATACAAACAGCTTCCAGTGCATTACAAAAATCAATTAATGGTTGGTTGTTATCTAGTTTACCACGAAAAGCCAAACCTCTTGTCCATGCAAAGATCGAAGCAATTGGGTTGGTAGAAGTAGGTTTACCTGCCTGGTGTTCTCTGAAGTGACGGGTAACGGTACCATGTGCAGCTTCTGCTTCCATCGTTTTTCCATCAGGAGTAACCAGTACTGAGGTCATTAAACCTAATGAACCAAAACCTTGTGCAACTGTATCACTTTGTACATCACCATCATAGTTTTTGCAAGCCCAAACGAAATTGCCATTCCATTTTAATGCGCTGGCAACCATGTCATCAATCAAACGATGTTCGTACACAATACCTGCAGCAGTGAAACTTGCTTTGAATTCATTTTGATATACTTCTTCAAAAATATCTTTAAACCGTCCGTCGTATTTTTTAAGAATGGTATTTTTTGTAGAAAGATATAAAGGCCATTTTTTGCTCAAAGCCATGTTAAAACAGCTTCTTGCAAAACCATAGATACTTTCGTCTGTATTATACATACACATTGCAACGCCATCGCCTTTGTAGTTGTACACTTCAAAAGTTTGAGCTTCACCTCCACCTTCCGGAGTAAAGGTCATGGTTAATTTACCTTTGCCTTTAATAACGGTATCGGTTGCCCTATATTGATCACCAAATGCATGACGACCAACGATGATAGGCGCAGTCCAGTTTGTTACCAAACGTGGTACATTTTGCATAACAATTGGTTCACGAAAAACAGTGCCATCCAAAATATTACGGATAGTTCCGTTGGGAGATTTCCACATTTGTTTCAAATTAAATTCTTTCACACGGGCTTCATCGGGTGTAATAGTGGCACATTTGATACCTACGCCACATGCTTTGATCGCATTCGCAGAATCGATAGTAACCTGGTCATTTGTAGCATCTCTATGCTCCATACCAAGGTCAAAATATTGAATAGGAACTTCTAAATAAGGAAGTATTAATTTGTCTTTAATAAATTTCCAGATAATTCTGGTCATTTCATCGCCATCTAGTTCTACAACCGGGTTGGTTACTTTAATTTTTGCCATGGAAAATATTGATTTGTAATTTACGAATTGGACTGCGAAGGTATTGCATTTGCCCGAAAATTCGAATGCAATTTTTATGTTATATATTTAAATACCAGCATTTGAGCCTTGTGGCATCATCGTTGTGTCACAATCCTTTCATCTTTTGTACTACTATTAAACTTTTTTTGAAACGAAATTGAGAAATCTATACAGATAATGCACAGTTCACCCATTCACCATCAAAACTTACATCACCCAATTTCTTATAAAAATTAATAGCAGGTTCATTCCAATCCAATACCTGCCAGGCTATACCACTGTATTTTTTTTCTTTTGCTACCTTGATCAATTCATCAAACAATAACCTGCCAATGCCTTTACCCCTCATATGTTCGGTTACCAAAAGATCCTCCAAAAACATTCGCTGACCTTTCCAGGTGCTGAATCGGATGTACCACAATGCAAAACCTTTAATCACACCATCTACTTCGGCTACCAAAGCCCACCAGACAGGATTTGATCCAAAACCGCTTTCGACAAAATGATCAAAATCGATCGTTACTTCATTTGGCGCATTCTCATAAACGGCTAATTCGTTTACTAATAGCATCATTGCGGCACAATCTTCTTTAACTGCTTGTCTTATAATTATATTCATTCCCCAAAGTTGCAACAAAGGTCTCAGTCTCAATAATTTTTTCATTTTTCACTTTTCATTTTGCCAGTCTTAATAACTTTTCACCATACACTTTTCACTTTTCACTTATTTTGCAGATATGCAGCAATACTTACATCTTTTAAAACATATTATAGAAACCGGCACCGATAAAAATGATCGTACCGGAACTGGTACACGTAGCGTATTTGGGTATCAAATGCGATTTAATTTAGAAGAAGGGTTTCCGTTGGTGACAACAAAAAAATGTCATTTAAAAAGTATTATTTACGAATTGTTGTGGTTTTTGCAAGGCAATACGAACATTGGTTATTTAAAAGAACACAATGTAAAGATATGGGATGAGTGGGCAGATGAGAATGGCGATCT
This sequence comes from Ferruginibacter lapsinanis, assembly GCF_020783315.1. Taxonomy (NCBI): domain Bacteria; kingdom Pseudomonadati; phylum Bacteroidota; class Chitinophagia; order Chitinophagales; family Chitinophagaceae; genus Ferruginibacter; species Ferruginibacter lapsinanis. Next base: position 1,604,233 of record NZ_CP086063.1, read on the forward strand.
TGGTCCAGTGTATGGGAAACAATGGCGTAGTTGGGAAGGAAAGGATGGTAAGGTAGTTGACCAGATCGCTGAGTTAATTCATACAATAAAAACAAATCCCGATAGCAGGAGAATGATCGTAAGTGCATGGAATGTTGCTGACTTGCCGGAAATGAAATTAATGCCTTGTCATTGTTTGTTTCAATTCTATGTTGCCCCCCCTAACATCCTAAAGGGGGAACAGAGAGGCAAACTTTCTTGTCAACTATATCAGCGTTCTGCAGATGTATTTCTTGGTGTGCCTTTCAATATTGCGTCATATGCTTTGCTTACTATGATGATCGCACAAGTGTGTGATTTGGGAGTTGGAGAATTTGTCTGGACAGGAGGAGACACACATTTATATAGCAATCATTTTGAACAGGCTGAATTACAATTGAGCCGCACGCCATTCCCTCTACCTCAAATGAAAATTAATGCTGCAGTAAAAGATATTTTTGATTTCAAGTTTGAAGATTTTGAGTTGCTCAATTACCAATCACATCCTGCTATCAAAGCACCGGTAGCGGTGTAGTAAATGAAAGAAGTAAGGGATGACGGAACGTTATACGATCCTTATCTTTTTAGTGGTTTTGGTAGCTTGAATATTTCATTCCTGCATTTTTCATTCTTTAATTCTTTAATTTAATATGACCATCAGCTTCGTAGTAGCCGCCTCAGAAAATAATGCCATTGGAAAAGACAACCAATTGCTCTGGCATTTACCTAATGACATGCGTTTTTTCAAAAATACGACCTGGGGTTCTGTGGTAATAATGGGGCGTAAATCTTTTGAAAGCATGGGTAAAGCTTTAAAAGGAAGAATAAATATTGTTATAACAAGACAAGATAACTGGCAGGCTGAAGATACAATTGTTGCAAAAGATCTGCAGGATGCCTTGAAAAAAGCCGAGGCAACTAACTGTAAAGAAATATTCATCATCGGTGGCGGAGAGATATATAAACAGTCTCTAGGTATCGCAGATAAGATATATTTAACCAGGGTCCATACCAGGATTGACGGAGATACTTTCTTTCCTGAATTAGATCAGGCACAATGGGAGCTTGTCTCTAAAGAAGATTTCAAAAAAGATGAAAAGCATCTATATGATTATTCCTTTCAGATTCTGGTACGTAAATAATTTTTAATTTTTAATTTTTAATTTTTACTTTTTAATTGTATTCCTCTTTTCAACTTGCAAAAAAATACCTGAACTACCGTCTTACTGCGTCCAACGGTAAAGGCCATGGTGTTCACTCGCCATTTGTTTTCGATTTTATCAAAAATGTATTAAGAGATAAAAAACAATACGATTGTTATACTAAAATTGAAGCTATTCGAAAAGAATTACTATTAAACAAAAGGATAATTCAAGTAGAAGATTTTGGTGCAGGTTCAACTGTTATCAAATCCAATCAGCGGATGCTAAGCGATATTGCAGCCTCTTCCTTGAAACCCAAAAAATATGCACAGCTATTATATAGAATGGTGCAATATTATCAGCCTAAAACAATCATTGAATTAGGTACCTCTTTAGGAGTTACCACTTCATACTTAGCTTCAGGAAATACATCTGCACGTGTTTACACCTGCGAAGGAGCAAAAGAAATCGCATCTGTTGCAAAACGAAATTTTGATATCTTGAATTTTGATAATATTGAAGTTGTAGAAGGGGATTTTACCAAAACACTTCCAACGCTTTTTGATCAACTTCAACAAATTGATTTTGCATTTGTTGATGGGAATCATAGAAAAGAGCCGACTCTTGATTATTTTACTAAATTCCTTAACTTATCAACTCCCTCAACTATTCTCGTTTTCGACGATATTCACTGGAGTAAGGAAATGGAAGAAGCCTGGACTGAAATTCAACAGCACCCTGCCGTAACCTTGACAATAGATCTTTTTTTTGTCGGCATCGTTTGCATAAATACCAGTATCAAGGCAAAGCAGCACTTTAGCATCATCTATTGATTTTTTACTACCTTCGCGGCAATTATTTTTGCTTATGATAGTAGGTGTATTAAAAGACGCAGCCCCAGAAACGAGAGTATCTATATTGCCGGAGCATTTAGCAACCTTACAAAAATGGAAAACATCCATTTCCGTGGAAACCGGAGCAGGTGCAGGTGCTTTTGCAGCAGATAACAAATACGCAGAGGCCGGCGCAACGATCGCAAGTCGCGATGAAGTTTTAAAAACTGCCGATATAGTATTATCTATCAACAGTTTACCTGCGGAAGATATTGCTAAATTAAAACCGGGTGCAGTTGTGTTAGGAGCTTTCCAACCGCTGTTCAATTTTTCAACAATGAAAGAATGGGCGACTAAAGGGATCACTACTTTTAGTTTAGATATGATACCACGTACTACCCGTGCACAAAGCATGGATGTATTAAGTAGTCAGGCAAATATTGCCGGTTACAAAGCGGTATTATTATCTGCTACATTATTTCCTAAATATTTTCCAATGTTCATGACTGCAGCGGGTAGTATTAAGCCGGCTAAAGTATTGATATTGGGTGCAGGTGTTGCCGGTTTGCAAGCCATTGCTACTGCAAAACGTTTAGGCGCTGTGATCGAAGTATTTGATACCAGACCTGCTGTTAAAGAAGAGGTAATGAGTTTAGGTGCAAAATTCGTGGAAGTTGAAGGAGCTGCCGATGCAAGTAAAGCAGGTGGTTACGCAGTAGAACAAACGGAAGAATTTATGCAACGTCAGAAAGCGAAGATCGCTGAAAGTGTTGCTAAAGCTGATATTGTGATATGTACAGCGCAAATACAAGGAAGAAAAGCGCCGATATTGGTTACAAAAGAAATGATCGAAGCAATGCAAAATGGATCTGTTATAATAGATCTTGCTTCATCTACAGGTGGTAATACAGAACTAAGCCAGGATAATAAAACCATTTCTCATAACGGTGTTACGATCGTTGGCAATTCCTCACTGGCTGGTACCATGAGCAGTGATGCAAGTAAATTATATGGTAAGAATATTTTGAATTTCTTGCAACTGATCATCGATAAAGAAGGACAGGTTAATCTGAATTTCGAAGATGACCTGGTAAAAGGTTCATGCATTACCACACGTGGCGAAGTGGTTCACGACAGAATTAAAAGTTTAATTTAAGTTTAAAGATTACAATAAATAAATATGGAAAATATTCTTCAATGGATCACAGATAATCAACAGATCATTTACGTAGTAGTATTGATGATCTTTGTTGGGATAGAAGTAATTGGCAGGGTGCCAAGCGTATTGCATACTCCGCTAATGAGTGGTGCAAATGCAATACATGGTGTTGTTATTATCGGCGCTATCATCGTAATGGGACAGGCACCTACTGATAATTATCTAGCATTGATCTTAGGTTTCTTAGCAGTAGTGTTAGGAACACTGAACGTGGTGGGAGGTTTTGTGGTAACGGATAGAATGCTTGAAATGTTTAAGAAGAAAAAATAGGCTTAGTGCTTAAAGCATAAAGCTGAAAGCTTTGTGTCTTATGCCTTTTGCTTTCAGCTATTTTAAAAAACGAATTTTATTAAAACTATATGGAACTTAATTTATTAACTATTTGTTACCTGATCGGATCAATCACTTTTATACTTGGTCTTAAGATGTTATCCAATCCGGCAACAGCACGTAAGGGAAACTTAGTGGCTGCTTTTGGTATGACAGTTGCGATTGTCGGCACTATATTTTTATACGAAAATAACGGTCAAAAACTGGGTAACTATATCTGGATATTTGCCGGTTTAGCAATTGGAGGTGTGGTAGGTACTTTAGCTGCTAAAAGAGTTAAGATGACGGCAATGCCTGAAATGGTAAGCCTTTTTAATGGTATGGGTGGTGCCTGTGCGGCGTTGATCTCTTTGGTTGAGTTTAATCATTTAAGTCATGAAATTGCAGCGTCAGGTATTTCAACCGGACATACCGGAAAAATAATTATCATAGCACTAGGACTGTTGATTGGTAGTGTATCCTTTGCTGGTAGTATGATCGCCTGGGGTAAATTAAATGGTAAGGTAAAAGATCTCAGTTTTCCTGGTCAAAGTATTCTTAACCTTATCTTCTTGGCAGTTGCATTAGCAGCAGCTACTTATCTTGTTTTAAATCCAACCGCAAGCATTTTGATTTATGTGATCTTAGTGTTGGCTTTATTATATGGTGTACTATTTGTAATGCCCATCGGTGGTGCAGATATGCCGGTAGTAATTTCTTTGTTGAACTCTTTCACCGGTGTGGCAGCGGCTTTTGGTGGATTTTTATATGACAACAAAGTGATGTTAACCGGAGGTATCCTGGTAGGAGCTGCAGGTACATTGTTAACCTTGTTAATGTGTAAAGCGATGAATCGTTCTTTGGCGAATGTATTGATCGGATCATTTGGCGGCAACAAAGCTGGAGGTGCAGCAGCAGGTGGTAAAGAACAAGGTCATGTTAAAGAAATTAATTTAAGTGATGCCGCGGTTGTAATGAGCTATGCAAGTAAAGTGATCATCGTTCCGGGATATGGATTGGCGGTCGCACAAGCGCAACACGTTTGTCATGAGTTGGAAAAAATCCTTACAGAAAAAGGAGTAGAAGTTACCTATGCTATTCATCCGGTGGCAGGACGTATGCCTGGTCACATGAACGTATTGTTGGCTGAGGCAGATGTTAGTTATGATAAGTTGAAAGAAATGGAAGAGGTAAATGACGAATTTAAAAATACTGATGTTGTATTGATATTGGGTGCAAACGACGTGGTGAATCCTGCTGCGAAAAATGACCCTGCTTCTCCAATTTATGGTATGCCTATTTTGGAAGTAGAACAGGCTAAATCTGTTATTGTAAATAAACGTAGTATGAAACCTGGTTATGCCGGTATCGAAAACGATCTATTCTTTCAGCCAAAAACAAGCATGTTATTTGGCGATGCTAAAAAAGTTTTACAGGACTTGTGTACTGAAATAAAATCATTATGATAAGTCAACTTTAATAATTTGTACCCCAGCCCTTCGCTGGGGTATTTTTTTGTTAAAATCATTTTATGGACAGACAAAAAAGAACAACACATATCATAGCCTAACGAAAATAAATAAATCCGAAGCCTTACTTTTGCATCCAACTTATTACTTAAAACTTATAACTCCAATGTTAACTCATCACGTATTTTTTTGGCTTAAAGCCGAAACAACCGAACGACAAAAAGCAGATTTCAGAAAAGGACTAGAATCATTATGCGGTGTAGAAACTGCACAGGCAATATATGTAGGCACTCCTGAACCGTCAATTAACAGACCGGTTGTAGATAGTAGTTATTCATTTTCTTTGTTGGTATTATTTAATGATCTGGCAGGGCATGATGTGTACCAAACCCATCCCGTACACAAAGCATTTTTGGAGAACTTTAGAACCTTTTGGGATAAAGTGGTGATCTATGATGCGGTGTAAGTAACACCATGTAACTTTATAGCTAATCTGTTAGCTAAATGTTTTCAATCAGGCAATGGCTGTTTCTTTTTATTATTTGTGTTACTACTTCGTGTAGTAACACAAAAAGAATTGTGTCTTCGTCCATAGCCACAGACATTACATCAGTAAAATTTTTAGGACAATATACATTACCACATAATCTGTCGTATAAAAGTACTGTGGTTGGTGGTCTATCAGGCATTGATTATGATGTGATCAATAACAGGTACTATCTGATTAGTGATGACAGAAGTGCGATCAATCCGGCTAGGTTCTACACGGCAAATATCTTTCTTACTCAACACGGAATTGACAGTATTCAGCTAGCAGGAGTTGAATATCTTTTACAATCTAACGGCGTCGTATATCCCAATAATAAACAAGACAAGTATCATGCTCCGGATCCGGAAGCGATTCGATATAAAGCTCAAAACGACCGGTTGATTTGGAGCAGCGAAGGGGAAAGGATTGTGAAGGCCGATGGTATTGTTTTAGAAAACCCTGCTATTACAATCATTTCATCTAAGGGTAGATATATTGACACTTTTCCGTTGCCTCATAATTTGATCATGCAGTCAACGGAAAAAGGACCAAGACAAAATGGTGTGTTGGAAGGATTGACATATGCAGATAATTACAAAACTTTATATGTAAGTGTTGAAGAGCCTTTGTATGAAGATGGCCCCAGAGCTGATGTTACAGATAATAATGCTTATATAAGGATTTTAAAATATGATGTTGCCGACAGAAAAAATACACAACAGTTCGCCTATAAGCTGGATCCTGTTGCCTATCCGGCTAATCCTGTAAACGAATTTAAAGTGAATGGGGTACCGGATATACTATCTATCGGTGATAATAAATTATTAGTAATCGAAAGGTCTTTCTCAACTGGCAGGTTGCCATGTACGATCAAATTATTTATAGCTGATCTCAAAAATGCTACCGATATAATGGATAACCCATCTTTGAAAAATAATAACAATTTTATACCTGCGGAAAAAAAGTTATTGTTAAATATGGATGCGTTGGGTATTTATACTGATAATATTGAAGGAGTAACTTTTGGTCCGTTGTTACCCAACGGTCATCGAACATTATTATTTGTTGCGGATAACAATTTTAATTTTCTCGAAAAAACACAGTTTCTTTTATTTGAATTGACAGAATAAATTTAATTGGCTAAAAAGACCGTTCCATTTAGATCTAACACTTCGTTGTTATCACAAACGATCTGTATAGTATAGACAAATGTTTCAGAATTTAATTTTTGTCCTTTAAAAGTTCCATCCCAGCCATAGGAAGCATCATTTGAGTTGAAGTTATTTTTTTCAAAAATGGTTTCCCCCCAGCGGCTGAATATCCGTAGATTTTTTATTTTGTATAATCCTGTCCCTCTCGGATAAAATATATCATTTACACCATCTCTGTTGGGCGTAAAAAGATTTGGCATAAAAACATTGGTGCCATTACAAATAACAAATACTGTGACATTATCAGTTGCTTTGCAACCACCTCTGTTTTTAACCTCAACAGTATATTGGCTTGTTTCTTTTGGTTTAACTGTTAAAGCGGGCAAATCATTAGAGCTGCTGATTACATTTGTTTGTGGTGTCCATGTTACTTGAGTAACATCCGACGATATTTTTGGTTGTATGGTTACACTTTGTCCAACTACTACAGTTTTGTTTTCTCCGGCTTCTACAGTTGGCATAGGGTATACCGTTAGTTTTATATAACCGGTATCTTTAAAGCATCCCGTTTCGTCTGAGCCAATTACCCTGTAGGTGATAGAACTATCGGGCTTTGCTGTAGGATTGGCTGTGTTTGTGCAACTCAAGCCATATGCAGGAGACCATTCATAATTGTCGGCTCCGTTAGCTTCTAAACGTTTTGCTTGCCCAAAACACAATTTGTCTGGTTGGCTATAAGTGATACTCAATGGTTGTTTTACATTTACCGAGATACTGCTGTTGGCGTTACAACCTTCCAATGAACTTCCGGTGACAATATATTTAGTACTTACAGCTGGTATTGTAGTTATTGATGAAGTAGTATCTTTAATCAAGCCTCTGTTAGACAACCAACTATATTTTGAGGCCCCGCTGGCATGTAAAGTAACAGCCTGCCCTCTACACAAGAGTGTGTCTTGAGATACTTTTATAACAGGAGTAGCATAAGCCTCAATAACTTTTTGAACCGTTTTAGCACAACCATTACTGTTTATTGCTGTAAGTGTTATTGTGTATACTCCTGCTGTATTGTACACTTGATCGGGAGGAGTTTGTAAGTCAGATGTTTTTTCATTTCCCATGTCCCAATGCCATGAAATAAATGAGGCAACTTCTTCTGTTGAAGAGCCACTTAATTTCGCAGTTAGTGGGGTGCATCCATTACCATTCGATAGAATTTCTATACCCGATGATGGAACTACTTTTACTGGTATCGGTGTTTGATATTGTCCACTACATCCAAAGCGGGTGGTCACTGTTAATGTGGGATAGTATAAGCCAGGTATTTTATATTGGTGTATCGGGTTTTTTTCTGCAGAGGTAGTATTATCTCCGAAGTCCCAGAAATAGGTAAGTATAATATCATTGGTGATTGTAGTATTTGTAAAATTTATATCGGTTTGCGTACATATTATATTGTTAGGAAATTTAAATGATGGAGCAGCAAATACGTTTACTATTGTATCTTTTCCGGCAACGGGAACTTTGCATCCGACATTATCGATCAAAATTATTTTTGGTATAAAAATTCCTGAATCCTGATAATGATAATTTATAATGGAGTCTTTATTGGCTAAAGTATTGCCATTATCAAAGTCCCATATATATGACACCGCATCAGTAGATGAAATTTTAAAATTAACATCGTAAGGTTTACATGACCTTAAGGGGTCATAGGTAAGAGTACCCCTTGGGCCGGTCACTGTTATTTTTTTCTGCATAGTGTCTATACAACCTCCCGGTCCTTTTGAATACAAAGTGGCTGTATAAACTCCAGGGTAAGTATAAAAATGTGTGGGATTATGAACGTTAGTGGAGGAGTTATCACCAAAGTCCCAATATTCTTCTCTGGCATTAACAGAGAAATTAGTAAACTGAATGATCAATGGAGGGCAGGTACGAAAAGAATCACTCATTTTAAAATTTGCGACGGTTCGGGCAATTCTTATTGCATTTATTATTTTACTGGAATCTTCACATCCGTTACTATTTTTAACAAATAACTTAACTGTATATAATCCTTCATTAGAATAATTGTGTATGGGGGTTTGGGTAGTTGAAGTATTCCCATCGCCGAAATCCCACAGATAAGTATTGCCGGGATTGGTGGCGGGAGCTGTAAATTTTACCGGAGAATTAGGGCAGGCAATAGTATCTGATAAAGAGAATTTCGCATCCACTTTTATGATCTGAATAGCAGAAGGAATTGCAAGAGAATCTCTGCAACCTTTGCTGTCAATCAGTTTTAAGGATATGGGATATTTTCCTGCTCTTTTGAATGCATGTATAAAAGATTGATTGCCTAGGGTATCAATAACGCCATCTCCATAGTTCCATATCCATTTTTGTAAAACGGCGTTTCCTCCTTTTGAAGAGTTGTCATCAAAAAGAGCAGGAGAATTAACACATACAATTGTATCTGTAATTGCAAAATTCGCTTTTGGTGCTGTTATATTGATGTAATTAGTTTTTATTAATGTGTCTCTGCAGTTTAGAATATTTGTGGTGGTTAACGTTACAGTATACAAGCCTGGTTCTTTATAAATATGCCAAACCTTGTTACTGGAGGTGTCAATTCGTTTGCTTCCGTCGCCAAAGTTCCAGGAAAAATTAAATACATCAGACATGTCGAGTGGACTTGTAAAATATATCTTTTCATCTCTACAGGCATCTGTACGGGATGCAGAGAATGAGGGAATGGTAGTGAGTATTTTTGCAGCTTTTGTAGATGAGTGATCACAACCCGTTGAGTCGTTCCACACAAACAACGTTACATCAAAATCGCCATTTCTTGGATAAGTATGAGCCGGAGAATTTTCCGTCGATGTCGTGCCATCGCCAAAATCCCATAAAAATCGTGTGGCGTTTCTGGAAAGATTTACAAAAGTTCTTACATACGGCTCCTCACATTTCATCGATCCCATAAATTTTGATACAGCAGGTTTTATGTAAATATATTTTTTGAAGACGATTGTATCAGTGCATCCCCCATTCATTGCTACCAAACGAACAGTCATCCAGCCGGTATCTTTATAAGAATGTTTTGGATCTTTTTCATTAGAAACACCAAAGTCGCCAAAATTCCATTCAAAACTCGTTGCGCCACCTGTTGAAAGGTTAGTAAATTGTATAGCTGTTTTGGCGCAACTATTACGAATGTCAGCTGAAAAATTGGCTACAGGTTTGGTGGTTACTCTTATGGCATTGTCCATATAAGCAGTGTCTTTGCAGCCGTTTACAGAAGTGCTGATAAGTGAAATGTTTTGATAGCCAAGTTTACTGAAAGTATGTGTAGGCGATTCTTCTGTTGAAGTTGTTCCATCGCCAAAATTCCACAAATAACTACTTACCATATTTTTGTTAAGTATATCAACAGTTAACTTTTTTGTGAGCGATTGACAACCGCTATCGGGCAAATTATTAAAAGTCAAGATAGGGTGGTTAATTTTTATATAGTTTATTTTTTTTATCGAATCGGAGCAGCCATTATTATTTTTTACGATTAATTTTATTGTGTAAGTTCCTGTGTCTTTATATTCATGTGTTGGGTTCGAGAATTTTGAAGTTGAGCCATCACCAAAATCCCATAAATAGCCATTGTCCACTAATTCTTTATTGTTAAAATGTACAAGAACAGGTGGTCTGCAACTTTCCAGGTTATCTCCCGAAAATTGAGCACTAACGGCATCGAGTACCTGTAAATTTTTTACGATTGAATCGGTACATCCATATTGATTTGATGTAATAAGCTTAACAGAATAATTTCCGCTGTTGGTGAAAGTATGTGTAGGGGAACTTATTGTTGAGGTAGTGCCATCCCCAAAGCTCCAATAATAACTGATTGTTCCTGTTCCGCTGGAAAGGTTTTGAAACAAAATTTTATTCGGCGTACAGGTTGCAAGAGTTTTAGTTGAAAAATCTGCTTTTACTGTATGTGTTTTAATAAAATTGGTTTTGCTTGATGTGGCGATACATCCGTTTATATTTGTTATTTTAAGTGTTACATTGTAATTACCCTTTAAAGTATACGTATGAGATGGGTTTTGTTGTGAGGATAAAGTTCCGTCGCCAAAGTCCCACTCTCTGGTACTTATGCTTTCTGGTCCGGCAATAGACGCATCAGAAAAATTAACAGTGAAAGGAGAGCATCCTACAGTAGCGGCAGCATTGAAATTAACAAGCGGAGCACCATAAACTGTAATGTATTGTAGTTTAACAATAGAATCTATATTATTACCTGTTTTTACAGTTAGCTTAACTGTATACTTTCCAGGGTTAAAATAAGTGGCAGAGGGATTTTGCAAATTCGAATGTGTACCATTTCCCAAATTCCATTTCCACTCTTTTGGATTACCGGTTGATTGATCTGTAAACTTCACAAGTACCGGTACACAACCGCTTATAACGTTAGCCGAAAAATTAGCGATAGGTTGTGCTACTATTTTTATCGATAGACAAAGTATTGTTAGGCAAAAGAAAATAGTTTTAAGTTTCACTTTAGACCCTAATGATGAAGGAACAATTGCATTGCCCTGAATACTTGTATTTACAGGGGGGAGGAAGATATTTTGTTGTATCTTTTTATTACTGTCAATATCGACAGATGAGAGTATGCAGTTCATAGGGTAAGGTTTTATCTTGGAACTACAAAAGTCTTTATACAAAAGATATTTTTTTGTAGAAGAAAAAAGCATGTTTGTGTACAACTCTTTCTACAAATAAAATTGCAAGTGTAATGTATCGGCAGTCAATTATTTAATCAAACGACAAGATAGTGCATGATTAAAAGTTGAGAAGTCTTTTTGCTAAGCAGATAATCGTGTTTATAAAGGTGGAATAACTGGAGCTGAGATCATTTAAATAATTCAGCTATATGCACATCAAGTGCGGTACTCAGTTTGTGTACGGTGAAAACGGTTGAATTCATTTGACCAGACTCTATTCTCGATATTCTGGATTTTTCAAGATTAGATTTGATTGCCAGTTCAGCCTGCGTCATATTATTAAGTTGCCTGAGTTCTTTAACTCTTTCACCAAGCTTTATTAGTATGAGACGATCATCCATAGAAAATTATGTGTTTCAATGATTGGAAACAATTGTATCTTGACAAAGGTCAAACAAAGAAAAATGATCGGGTATCGAAGAAATGCTTTAAAGCTTGTAGTACGCTTTCTACTTTGGCAAAACAATCGTAAGCATTAATCCTTGAAAAATTCTGTAATTGGGATATCAAGTGCTTTACTTATCTTATATAGTGTTCGGATGGTTGGATTAGTTTGTCCCGACTCTATTCTCGACATACTTGCTTTTTCAAAATCGCATTCGATTGCCAGCTCATTTTGGGTCATGTTCTTTTTGCTCCTTAAAGCCTTTATTTTACTCCCTAATCTTTTCTGTAATTCAATGTGATTCATAACGCTAAATATCGGCAAGCTATATTAAATCTAGGTTGTCATAAAGGACAATTGTCATACCAATGACTGATTCTTATCATCTATAAGTTCGTTGACTCAGAATGAGTATCACCCGAATTGAAAATAAATTTCGTAGTGTTGTGTTTTATTGCAACTTTTGCTTAATAATTTCGTTAATACTTATTATTAAAGTTAAACAAAGTGGCTAAAATGTACTTTTTTAATCTTAGCAAATAAAGACCCTAACCTTTAAACCTTATCTGAAAATGAAACGACCTTTATTGATAAGTAATATTTGTTTTTTCATAAATCCGCGTTTTTTCACAGATTTTGTTGTTTTATATTTCATCAGACAGTTCTTTTTTGTACCTTCTTTCCTTTTAACAAGATCAATTTATAGATATGATTGATTTTAAAAAACTTTTTGAAGAAGCACCAGGATTATACTTGATTTTAAATCCGGAACTAAGAATAGTGGAGGCAAGTAATGCTTACCTTATTGCTACGATGACTGATCGCATGGAAATAATTGGTAGAGACCTATTTGAAGTTTTTCCTGATAATCCGGATGATGCCACTGCGGACGGTGTATCTAATCTTCGTAATTCGTTGAACTATGTTTTAAAGAATCATATTCCACATGCAATGTCTGTACAAAAATATGATATCAGAAAACCAGATGGAGTTTTTGAAGAGCGGTATTGGAGCCCTTATAACAAGCCGGTTTTTAATGAAAAACGTGAGGTTATTTATATTATACATAATGTTCAGGATGTAACAGATCTGATGCGTCTTCAAAATGCAAGGGAAGATCTTGATAACGAAAATAAAGTGCTCCTCATTCAAAATGAGGAAAAGGATAGACGAACCACTGAACTTAACATCGCCTATAAAGAAATATCTGATTACAAATATGCACTGGATGAATCTTCTATCGTAGCTATCACCGATCATAAAGGGATCATCAATCACGTAAATGATAATTTTTGCAAAATTTCACAATATAGCAGAGAAGAACTGATTGGGCAGGATCATCGGATCATTAATTCCGGTTTTCACTCAAAAGAATTTATTCGTACGATATGGGTAACAATAGCGAATGGAAATATATGGAGAGGAGAACTGAAAAACAAAGCTAAAGATGGTAGTTTTTACTGGGTAGATACAACTATTATTCCTTTTTTGAATGAACAAAAAAAACCGTATCAATATGTTGCCATCAGGGCAGATATAACATCGAGAAAATTGACGGAGGAAAATTTGGAAAAAAGTCTGAGAGAAATATCAGATTATAAATATGCACTTAATGAATCATCGATAGTAGCGATTACAGATCAAAAAGGCATTATCAAATACGCCAATTATAATTTCTGCAAAATATCCAAGTTCAGCTATGAAGAATTGATTGGCCAGGATCATCGGATCATCAATTCCGGATACCATCCCAAAGACTTTATCCGCAACTTATGGGTGACCATTGCCAATGGCAAAATATGGAGAGGAGAATTGAAGAATAAAGCTAAAGATGGAACTTTTTATTGGGTGGATACAACCATTGTTCCTTTTTTAAATGAAGCAGGAAGGCCTTATCAATATGTAGCAATACGTGCCGATATTACACAGCGTAAACAAGCTGAAGAAGAAATTAAGGTTTTGAATGAAGAGTTGGAAACACGTGTAAAAGAACGAACAGAAGAACTTGAATCCTTTTCCTACTCTGTATCACATGATTTGAGGGCTCCCTTAAGAGCAGTGAATGGCTATGCAAGAATGCTAGAAGAAGATTATAAACATTTATTTGATGAAGAAGGAAAGCGATTGTTGGGGGAAGTTCAGCGGAATGCAAAAAAGATGGGAGTGTTGATAGATGATCTGCTTAGTTTTTCAAGGCTGGGCAGAAAAGAGATCAATAAGTCTGTTATTGAAATGAATGACCTTGTGACAGCTGCGATCAAAGAGATTCAGCAAACAGGAGAGATTCAGGCACAAATAAAATATAATAATCTCATATCTGTAAAGGCAGATTATACATTGATGTTACATGTTATGATTAATTTAATTTCTAATGCTTTAAAGTATTCAGCAAAAAATAAAAATCCAATTGTCGAAATACGATGTAAAAGAGAGAAAGACGATTTAGTTTATTCTGTTAGCGATAATGGCGTAGGTTTTGATATGGAGTATATCGGGAAACTTTTCGGCGTGTTTCAACGCTTACATTCTGCCGACGAATTTCCGGGAACCGGAGTGGGGCTTGCAATAGTACAGCGTATAATACATAAACATAAAGGAAGAGTTTGGGCTGAAGGAAAGGTTGGAAAGGGGGCTGTTTTTTATTTCAGTCTCCCCGAAAATTAATCACACTAAAACAAACACCATGTTAGCAGAAAATTCAGAAGTGGAGATATTGCTTGTAGAAGACAATATGAATGATGCAGAATTAACTATTCGTGCACTTCGAAAAAACAAACTTGCCAATAATCTTATTCATTTAAAAGATGGAGCAAGCGCTATTGATTTTCTTTTTGGCAAAGGAGAGTTTGAAGGAAGGAATATAAATAATATGCCTAAGGTTATTTTGCTGGACCTTAAAATGCCGAAAATTGATGGCCTTGAGGTGTTAAGGAATATAAAGTTGAATGATTCAACAAAAAGGATTCCGATTGTGATACTTACTTCTTCAAAGGAGAGTCCGGATATTGAAAAAGCTTATCAGTTAGGAGCTAACAGCTATATTGTTAAACCGGTAGATTTCGACGGCTTTATGAAAGGAATTTCAGACCTCGGTTTTTATTGGATGTTATTGAATCAAAATCCTATCTAAACAAAATATTAAACATTGAATAGAAAATTAAAAATATTACACCTCGAAGATCTTGATTCGGATGCAGAATTGGTGGAACGTGAATTGAAGAAGGGCAATATCTTGTTTGATAAATTGGTAGTAGATACCAGAGACGATTTTGAGAATGCATTGGCACAATTTTCTCCGGATATCATCTTGTCTGATCATTCTCTACCTTCTTTTAATTCAATACAAGCTTTGAAAATTGTAAAACGTGCAGGATTAAATATTCCATTCATTCTCATTACAGCAACGGTTTCGGAAGAATTTGCAGTAAGCGTTATGCAGGAAGGAGCTGATGATTATATTCTTAAAGACAAAATGGGGAGGCTGCCATCAGCAATTGCTCATGTGATGGAGAAGTATGAATCAAACCTGGCAAAAAAACAGGCTGAGGCTCGTTTGCTTGCAGCCCATGAAAGATTAATGTTTCATCTTGAAAATTCGCCATTAGGGTATATAGAATGGGATGATGCGTTGAATGTAAAAACATGGTCGAAACGTACACAGGAAATTTTTGGGTGGACTAAAGAAGAGTTTAATCAGATCCCAAAAAATAAACATAGTCATGTGTATGTAGAAGACAGAGAAAAGGTGTACGCAATTGCAGAAAAATTAGCGAATGGTACATTAGAAAGAGATAATACACTAAACAGAAACTACACCAAAGATGGGAATGTTATTTGGTGTGAGTGGTTTAATTCTACGCTTAAAAATGAAAATGGAAAAGTTGTTACGATCATGTCTTTAGTGCAGGATGTTACCGAACGAAAGAAAGCAGAAGAGGCACTTGTTGAAAAGGAACTTCGTTTCAGGGAATTTTTTGAAACGGCACCTGAGGCAATTTTGGTAGTAGATCCTGCTACTGCCAGGTTTGTGGATTATAACGATAATGCATTGCGATTGCTTAAATGTTCTGGCGAAGCATTGCTTAAAAAAGGTCCTCGAGATATTACTGCTCCATTTCAATCGCAGGGAGATGGGCTGGATGAAAGAATAAAGGAATATATCATTCGTACTATGCAGGGAGAACGACCCATATTTGATTGGATAATTCGGGATTTTGAAGGGAATGATATTTTTTGCGAAATAAGGTTGAATGTGATTGCAAATGCTGGCAATCCTATGATAAGGGCGAGTGTGTTGGATATTACTGAAAGAGTTCAGTTGGAACGAAAATTATTGGAAGAGAAAATAAAAAATCAAAAAGAAATAACGGAGGCCATTATAACAGCACAGGAATTTGAACGTTCGTTTCTTGGGGAAGAGTTGCACGATAATATTAACCAGATACTGGCTACTTCCAAGTTGTATATGGATGTTTCGATCAATTCTGATATTTTGCGAAAAGACCTGATGACAAGTAGTCGCAATTATTTAGCTGATGCGATGGAGGAAATAAGGAAGTTGTCTAAGTCTTTACAGCCTCCATCATTAGGAGAAACAAGCCTTCAGAGTGCTGTGAATGAAATGCTTGGAAACATAAAACAATTGAATAAATTGGATATTATTTACGAATGGGAAAATGTGGATGAAAAAACTTTAAATGAAAAAATAAAATTAGCAGTATTTAGAATTATCCAGGAGCAGTTGAATAATATATCCAAACATGCTCAGGCTAAAAAGGCATCTATTCAGCTAAAACAAATGAACACCAGATTGATCTTAATTATTAAGGATGATGGTGTGGGATTCGATACATCTGCCAAACGTAAAGGAATAGGACTTAAAAATATTTCAAACAGAGCAAGTTTGTTTAATGGAGAAGTAACCATTGTTTCAGCCCCAGGAGCTGGATGCGTACTAACTGTAAAATTCAGTATTTAAATTAGTCATCAATAAATTCTGGTTAATAGCTATAATTTATTGATGATTAATTTTGTTATTACAAATTAAATGAAACTGCCAGCTCTTTTAATTCTAAAATATTGGTAACACCTAATTTTTCTAACAACCTGGCTTTATGTGTGCCTACTGTAGAAACCTGAAGATTTAATGACTTTGAGATATCGCTTACGGTATGACCTAACAACAATAAAGAAACGATTTCAAATTCTCTTGCCGAAAGTTTATCAAACGGATTTGAACTTACATTAGAAAATGATTCTTCTGCAAGAGCGCTTGCAAGAGACTCACTTATATACATTCTTTCATTTAATATGAGATTGATCGCCTTTTTTATTTCTTCTAATGGTGCTTCTTTAGAAATAAAACCTTTAGCTCCGGCCTTCATAAACCGTTTGGCATATATCTTCTCCGAACTCATGGAAAAAATAAGAACTTTTATGGAAGGGTACTTGATATGAATGAATTCCATCAATCCAAGCGTATCTGTATTAGGCATTTGAATATCCATCATCATCAAATCATATGTCGCATGCTTTAATTTTTCCACTGCACTATCGCCATCTCCGGCCTCATCAATTTCGGCCGGCTTGTATATTTCTGAAAGCAATCCTTTAATGCCGGAACGGACTACAATATGGTCATCAACCAATAAAAATCTTTTCATATAAAGTACTACGGTTTTAGGTCACATTAAAAGTAGAAGTTTTTCTACACAAAACCAACCTTTTCAACTAATTCATTCAATAAACTTTTTCGGAGATTTGCTATTCTAATCAATATCTGAAATAAACAAAAGTTAGAACCCGTTTTATGATCTTTATCAAAGGCAAAAAAAGTTGTTTTGTAATTGCCTTTAATGAAAAACCTGCCGGAAAATAATTTTGTGTAGGCTTTGTGAAGCCAGCCTGCACGAAATTTCTAGCATATTGATCAGTAAGTATATATTTTTTAAAGTATAATATACTGAAAAGTAATGTTATAAAATTTCGAATGTTTATCTGCCGGTAATTAACCATGTTAATTACCGGCAGTAAAAAATAAAATCCTATGAAACCTATTCAAATCGAAGAGTTTGAAGAGCAGATGAAAAAACGATCTGATCGGCTCATAAACTATTTCCTGATGGCCTATTTTTTGATTGGGCTGTTATTTTCATTTTTTTATAATACCTGGGATATTGCAATTGGTGTTGGGGGTAGTGCTGTCATTGCATATTATTTATCAAAACATTATTCTTTCCACTCAACTTTTTATCAATATGTACTAAGTGCTGTGATTGGCATTTTTATGTCGCAATTTATTTTTCAGTTGCATGGTATGTTCGAGATGCATTTTTTTGCTTTTATAGGAAGTGCGATTCTCATTACTTACCGAAACTGGAAACTACAGCTTCCGCTGGCTGCTGTATTACTACTTCATCACTTTTTTTTCGGATATCTTCAGGTTGTTAGTCCTGATAAGGTCTACTTTATTCAATTGGATTACACCTCTTTAAAAACCACTATAATACACAGTACGCTTACAATGTCAATTTTATCTCTTTGTGGGTTATGGTCATATAATATTAAAAAAGCCAGTGATGATCATATCATACAGAGTATAGAATTGGGGAAATTGCAGGAAGCTAATAAACAGAAAGAGGTGCTTATTGCAATGAGTGATAATCTGAGAATAAATAATGAGAAGCTGCAGGAAGCAAATAAAGAGTTAAGAACCATATTTAACGCAATTGATGAAGTACTGTTTTCAATTGATCTGGTGAACAACCGCATTATACAATTGTCGTCTACTTGCGAAAAAGTGACAGGCTGGACAAGAACTGAGTTTATGGCTGATATTAATTTGTGGATCAAACTCATACATCCTGATGATCTTTTGCATATGAATGAAAAGAAATTAAAATTAATAGAGGGGAAAACGATTGCATGTACATGTCGCATTATTCATAAAAACGGAGGTTTACGTTGGATGGAAGTGAAAATTATTCCCACACTGGATGTCAAAGGAGAATTAATAAGATTAGATAGTATAGTTAAGGATGTTACAGAAAGAAGAAAGTCTGAAGCTGCATTACAAGAGAGCTATAAGAAAATAGTTGCACAAAAACTATTAATGAAAACTACTGAACGGTTGGCCCGTTTTGGTAGCTGGCAAATAGATATACAAGATGAGATCGTTAAATGGTCGGATGAAGCATTCAGGATATATGGGTATGGTTCAACTGAGCATGAACCTTCGTATGAGTTCTTTTTAAATCATGTGCATCCCGAAGATCTGGAATATGTTAAAGCAACGATGGAGCATGCTTACTTACATTTGGATTCGGAAAAACTAAATTTCAGGATCATTGACAGAAAAGGGCAAACGAAATATTTGTATGCTGAATTAATGATTGAAAGAAATGTTGATGGTGAACCGATACGTGTTGCAGGCTTTAAACAGGATATTACTGAAAAAGTGATGCTGGAACAAAGTTTGGCAGAAGAAAGGAGTTGTAAACAAAAAGAGATAACCGCAGCTGTTATTAATGCACAAGAACAGGAACGGTCTTTTTTAGGAGAGGAATTGCATGATAATATTAATCCGGTTTTGGCTACTGCCAAATTATACATGGATAGTGCATTGGAAAATGCAGACATTCGCATTGATCTTATTAAGAGTACAAAAGAGTTTATCACTATGGCAATGGATGATATCAGAAAATTGTCTAAATCACTTTTGCCACCGTCTTTAGGAGAGGTTAGTCTATTAGAATCTTTGACAGATATGATAGAAAATATCAGCAGGGTAAATGATCTGCATTTTATTGTAAATAGCGAAGGATTTGATGAAAGCTCGATAAGTGATAAACAAAAATTGACCATTTTTAGGATAGCACAGGAACAAATAACCAATATTCTTAAACATGCTAAAGCAAATACCGTTATTATCAGCCTCAAACAACGGGAAAATTATCTGCAACTGATCATCAAAGATGATGGAGTTGGATTTAATACTGCAAAAAAACGGAATGGAGTTGGGTTACAAAATATCGCCAGCAGAGCAGAATTATACAATGGGAATGTTACGATTAATTCAAAATTAGGTAAGGGGTGTGAATTAGTAGTAAATTTCAATAATCAGGTGATTCCCTCCAGAAATGATATAGCAAAGGCAAGTTAATCTATCGTTAAAGTCAGTCCAGCCCTGCAAGCAGATCATACAATAATTGCCTAATAACTTCTTGCCTGGCCTTTCATCCCAATGTTTGAACATTTAAGTGGTAAACATGTTTACTTTTGTAGTTCAAACATTTATTCATTGATTTTATGGTATCAGTGTACAAAAAGATTCTTTTTGCTTCTATCTGCATTTTTGCCTTATCCTGCAAAAGCAAAAAAGAAGAGGCTACAAAACAGAATACAACTCAACAGGCAACATTGGTGGATGTAATAATTGCTGGTACACAACAGCTAAGTAACACCATCGAAGCCAATGGTAATGTCGTTGCAAACGAAAGCCTGGAAATTCATCCGGAAGTGAGCGGTCGGCTTACTTACCTTAATGTACCCGATGGAGCAAGTGTTAGTGCAGGCACTATATTGGCAAAAATTAATGATGCCGATCTACAGGCACAATTATCAAAAAGCAAAAGTCAATTATCGTTAGCCGAAAAAACAGAGGAACGTTTACGTAAATTATTGGCGGTAAACGGGATCAATCAAGCTGATTATGATGCAGCGTTAAATTCTGTGAATAATATCAAAGCTGATATTCAATTGTTAAAAGCGCAAATTGATAAAACAGTGGTAAAAGCTCCATTTGCCGGAGTATTAGGACTAAGGATGGTTAGTCCCGGGGCTTATATTACCCCACAAACTATACTGGCTACCTTACAGGAAACAAATAAAGTAAAAATTGATTTTACAGTACCTGCGATTTATGCTGACCTGATAAAACGTGGAGCTACTGTTTCAATCATAAATAATAACGAGCCTAAACGAACGGCTGTAATAGTGGCTACAGAAACTGAGATCAATACAACAACACGTAACCTGAAAGTGAGAGCATTATTGGGTGGAGTTCCCATTAATCCGGGGGCTTTTGTGAAAGTACTGATTGATGCCGGTAAACAAATTAATAGTATTGTTATCCCTACTAATGCCATCATACCGGATGCTACATCTAAAAAACTGATAGTGGTAAAAAATGGTAAAGGGACTTTTGTAAATGTAGAAACCGGGCTGCGTACATCAAGTGGCGTAGAAATTACAAAAGGTATAGCTGTTGGAGACTCTGTGGTTGTAACAGGGGTATTATTTGTTAAACCAAATGCACCCGTAAAAATAAAGAGCGTAAAGAACTTAACGGAGCTAACAAAAGAACAGTAATAAAAATAGAAACATGAATTAGATTGATCTTAGCTGGTACAAACAGATGTGATCAGCATAAATCTTTAGCGATCTGTTTTATCAGTGCATCTATAAGCAAATATGAATATTTCAGAATTATCACTTCGAAGGCCCATACTGGCAACCGTGCTGAACATTTTAATTGTTCTCTTCGGTATTGTCGGGTATACTTTTTTAGCAGTAAGGGATTATCCTGCTATTGATCCTCCAACAATAAATGTTAGAACAGCTTACGCCGGAGCTAATTCAGATATTATCGAAAGTCAGATAACGGAGCCTCTGGAAAAAGTGATCAATGGAATACCCGGTATTCGTTCTATCAATTCTTCAAGTACAGTTGGCCAAAGTAATATAACGGTAGAATTTAATGTAGGAGAAAATCTAGAAGCTTCTGCAAATGATGTTAGAGATAAGGTCGGTCAGGCGGTCCGAAATCTTCCCCAGGATATTGATGCACCTCCGGTTGTTACTAAAAGTGATGCAAATAGTGACTTCATAATTTTAATGTCTGTACAAAGTCATGATAAAAGCTTGATGGAGTTAAGTGATTATGCAGAAAATGTATTACAGGAAAAACTACAAACTATTCCGGAAGTAAGTGCAGTAAATATTCTTGGTCAGAAAAAACCTTCCATGCGTATTTGGGTAAATCCCGATAAAATGAATGCGTATAATATTTCTTTTAGTGATATTCGGACTTCTCTCGATAAAGAGAATGTTGAAATACCTTCGGGGAAATTATACGGGAAAACAACAGAGCTAACAATAAGAGCATTAGGAAAATTAGTTACAGAAGATGATTTTAATAATTTACTGTTGCGTGAGGATGCAAGTGGTATAGTAAGATTAAAAGATGTTGCTAAGGTAGAAATTGGCCCGGAAACGGAAGAGTTTAGCTGGAGGTTGAATGGAGTAAATGCAGTAGGGCTGGCTATTACACCGCAACCGGGGGCTAACTATATCAGGATCGCTGATGAGTTTTACAAACGAATTGAAGAAATAAAAAAAACACAAAAGGGAGACTTTGAATTAACTACGCTGATCGACAATACACAAAATGTTCGGAAAAGTATTCATGAAGTTGCAGAAACATTATTGATCTCGTTCAGCCTGGTAGTGCTGGTTATTTTCTTTTTCTTCAGAAATTTTTTAATTGCTATTCGGCCATTGATTGATATTCCGATTTCATTGATTGCCACTTTCTTTATCATGTATTTCTGTGGCTTTAGTATTAATATCTTAACCTTATTAGCAATTGTGTTAGCAACAGGGCTGGTGGTAGATGATGGTATTGTGGTAACTGAAAATATTTTCCGGAAATTAGAGCAAGGCTTGCCTATCCGGAAAGCTGCACTGGAAGGGAGTAAAGAAATTTTCTTTGCGGTAATATCTACTTCTATCACTCTAGCAGTGGTGTTTTTGCCGGTGATCTTCTTACAGGGATTTGTAGGAAGTCTGTTTCGTGAATTTGGTATCGTTGTAGCAGCGGCAGTATTGATTTCTGCATTTGTGTCGTTAACCATTACACCTGTATTGAATGTTGTATTAAACAGGAAGAAGGGAGGACATGGAAAATTTTATGATAAGACGGAGCCTTTCTTCAAAGGCATGGAAAATGGTTACAGGAAATTATTGAATGGATTTATAAAAGTACGTTGGATAGCTTGGGTTATTATCGCAGTTTGCCTCGGTATGTTATTTTATTTTATGAGTAACCTGCAAAGTGAATTGGCTCCTATGGAAGACAGAAGTACCATTCGTTTTCAATTGACCGGTCCGGAGGGAGCCAGTTATGGTTATATGGTAGATGCAGCAGATAATGTGGTGAACTATTTAAGTGACTCAATTCCGGAAAAAGATTTTGTGTTTATTGCTGTGCCTGGCTTCGGAGGAAATGGCGGTGTGAATACGGGTACATCAAGATTAAAAATGGTTGACCCTGATAAAAGAGAAAGAAGCCAGTTTGATATTGCAAAAGATCTGTCAAAAAAATTCTCCCGTTTTAATCAGATAAGAATTGCAGCAGTACAGGAGCAAACTATTTCTGTAGGGCTTGGATCTAGAGGAGCATTGCCGGTACAATTCATTTTACAAAATTTGGATTTTGAAAAGCTGAAAGCTATTATTCCTAAATTTTTAGAAGAAGCAAGAAAGGATCCCACCTTTATCCCACAAACCGTTGATGTAAATTTAAAATTCAACAAGCCCGAATTACAACTTACAATAGATAGAATAAAAGCAAAAGATCTGGGGCTGAGTATCAGTGATGTGGCGGATGTAGTGCAAAGTGCATTCAGCGGTAGAAGATTGGCATATTTTATCATGAATGGAAAACAATACCAGGTAATATCGCAAGTCGAATATAAAGACAGGCAGGCACCTAAAGATATTTCTAATTTATATGTTCGTAATAACCGGGGCGATAATATTCCTTTAACGGCGGTTGTTAAAATGCAGGAAAATTCAAATCCTCCAACATTGTATCATTTTAACCGTTTTAAAGCAGCTACTATACAGGCTGGATTAGCAGAGGGAAAGACGATCGGAGACGGTGTAAAAGCAATGCAGGCTATTGCACAGAAATTACTGGATGAATCTTTTCAAACAGCATTGAATGGCCCGTCGAGGGATTATGCTGAAAGTAGCAGCAATACAAACTTTGCTTTTATATTGGCACTGGTATTGATCTATTTGGTTTTAGCGGGTCAGTTCGAAAGTTTCAGAGATCCGTTTACTATCATGTTTACCGTTCCGCTGGCATTAGCTGGAGCATTATTAAGTTTGTGGATCTTTGATCAGACCATTAATATATTTTCACAGATCGGTATGATAATGTTGATTGGCTTAGTAACAAAAAATGGTATTTTAATTGTTGAATTTGCTAACCAAAAAAGAGAAAAGGGTATCGAGAAAAAGCAGGCTGTGTTGGAAGCTGCACAGCAAAGGCTGCGTCCTATTTTAATGACAAGCCTTGCCACAGCACTCGGTGCATTGCCTATTGCATTGAGTTTAGGAGCAGCAAGTACCAGTCGGGAACCTTTAGGTATTGTTATAGTTGGTGGTATTCTTTTTTCATTGATATTGACATTGTTTGTGATACCGGCAGTGTATACATATATCAGCGGAAAACACGATCCTAAAAAAGTATCCATAACAGATTAAACAAAACGAATGAAGCGAATACTGATTTTATTTTCAATATTGGTTGTAGTAAAAGCAAATGCACAACAGTTGACATTGGATGATGCTATTAATATTTCTCTTAAAAATAATTTTGATATTCAGATCGCTAAGAATGTTGCAGAGGTCAATAAGATCAATAATAATATTGGCGTGGCAGGAGGGTTACCTACTGTAGCTGCTACCGCTACAGATCAGGAGAGTATTGTCAATATCAATCAAAAATTAAATACCGGTACAGAAATAAGCAGGAATGGAGCTGCTTCAAATGCACTGAATGCAAATGTTACAGGAAGTATGTTATTGTATAACGGATACAGGGTTGTTGCTACAAAAAAGCGTTTGGAAGAATTGCAAAAACAAAGTGAACAATTACTAAATGCACAGATACAAAATACCATTGCTTCTGTTATGCTGAAATATTATGATATTGTAAGGCAACAAAGTTATATGAAGACCTTGCAGCAGAGCATCGATTTGTCAAAAAAGCAATTAGAACTGATCCAGGTAAAAAAAGACGTAGGGCTTGCAAATAATGCAGACCTGTTTCAATCTCAAATTGATTTAAATACCAGGCAACAAGATATGCAAACGCAGCAGTTGATTGTGGCACAGGCAAAGACAGATTTGATCAGGTTGTTGAATATAAAAGAAGATTCGGTCATTATGATCAAAGATTCGATCATCATTGATAAAAACATTCAATTAGTTGATGTGCTCGGCAGCATCAATCAAAATCCATTACTGCTTTCTTTAGATCAGCAAATAAAGATCAACGAATTATTGGAAAAGGAAGTAGCGTCACTTCGTAAGCCGGCATTGAGAGCTAATACTGGATTGAATTTTGGCAGAACACAAAGTGCTGCAGGGCAGGTGCTGCTAAATCAATCGTATGGTCCATTTGTTGGATTAAGCTTATCTGTGCCGATTTATAGTGGCGGTGCGGTAAAACGCCAACAGCAAACTGCAGGTATCAATACCAGGAACGCAAAACTGCAAAAAGAAAGTGTTTTAGCAGAATATAAAACGGCAACTATCAAAACCTATCAATCTTATACCAGTAGTATCGATCAGTTAAAAACACAACAAAATACTTATCAATTATCTCAACAACTGGTAGATCTTTCGTTGCAACGTTTTCAGTTAGCAGCTGCCACGATCATTGAAGTACGTGAGGCACAAAAAAGTTTTGAAGATGCGGGCTTCCGTTTAGTAAATCTGAGTTACGCCGCAAAGATTGCAGAGATAGAATTAAAACGTGTCAGTAATAAACTGGGCATGTAGTTTTACTGTTTATATAGATAAAAGTTATTTCCAGTTGGTCAGATCTTTTTCTATTGCAGCAGCGGATAAGTTTTCATGCACCAGTTCTTTCGATTGTATACAATAGCTGCCGCAAATAGTTGCATATTTCATGCAATCGCTTATTGATTTGTTTTGTATGAATGCATATAAAAACCCTCCGAAAAAATTATCTCCTGCTCCGTTCGCATCAACTAGTTTATGGGTCGTAATGGCAGGCTGGTCAATGTTTAAGCCATCTTTGGTTAAAATCGTTGCTCCATTTTTTCCATGAGTGCAAACAACGAATTCTTTTCCATCCTGTATAAATTGTTGCATCAAACTTTTGTAATCTCTCACATTGTCTGAGCTAAGAAAAATGTGCTGAGCAGCATCAATAAATGCATCGTGGTAAGGATTACCTTCATCATAATCATGCAGGTCGGTCCAAACGGGTTTGTCGTATTTTTTTAAGAGCGGAATGAGTAGTTTGCAATAGGGGATGATGTTCAGTACCACTATATCTGCCCACTTTATTTTCTCTTCTATCAATGCAAGATTGATGGAGAGGGTTTCAGATGATTGTGTAATGAACATTGAGATGCGTTCACCTGCAGCATTCATGACATTAAAATGCCGTTCAGTTCCTTTTGGATCGATATCATAAATAAAATCTACTTTTTGTGCTGACAGGTATGAAATGATCTTCTTTCCCCATATATCATCTCCAACTATCGAATGCAACACATTCGGTACACCTAGCTTTGTTAGGCATAGCGCTTTGCCAGCTCCGGTAGAACCGGCTGCTTCATGAAATGGTGCAGTATGTATGGTTTTAGGGATAGGGTCGGGGAATTTATCCAGCGTTACAATATGATCAAAAGTTGTTCCGCCAAGTATGAGTATCTTTTTCATGCAATGATTTTCATATTCAAATTACAAATTTTCTTTCAACAACTTATTTGCGATATTTTTGAGGTATATTTAAATGAAACAGTTGCAACTTCCTTCAGCATTTATTCAATCTTTACAAGCGGCACCGGGCTTCGAACAGGAGGCTTTTGAAAATGTGCACCAATCGGGTGAACAAATCACATCTATACGAGTTAACAATTGTAAGGCATTCGACATTCTGCATTCAACTTTCAATATTTCAGAAGTTCCCTGGAATTTAAATGGTTACTATCTTGCCGAGCGTCCATCATTTACACTGGATCCGTTGTTTCATGCCGGCGCATATTATGTACAGGAAGCCAGCAGTATGTTTTTGGAGCAGGCGTTGAAACAAACAGTTGATCTGTCTCGGCCAATAAAGGTATTAGATCTTTGTGCAGCACCAGGAGGAAAATCTACATTGATCCAGTCCCTGATCTCTGGCGAAAGTTTGTTAGTTAGCAATGAAGTGATAAAAACGAGGGTAAATGTTTTGGCTGAAAATATTGCTAAATGGGGAGCAGCAAATGTGATCGTAACTAACAATGATCCGAAAGATTTTCAGCGACTACCCGATTATTTTGATGTAATAGTAATTGACGCTCCATGTAGTGGAAGTGGTTTGTTTAGAAAAGATACGAATGCAATCAATGAATGGAGTGAACAAAATGTATTGCTCTGTAGTCAGCGACAGGAAAGGATTTTAGCGGATATTTTACCAAGTTTGAAAAGAGGAGGCATATTAATTTACTCTACCTGTTCATATTCTGAGGAAGAAGATGAAGAAATTGCAGACTGGCTTACAGAACAGTTTGAAGTTGAGAGTTTGAGGTTGGAAATTAAAGATGATTGGGGGATTGTTGAAACAAAATCGCCAGCTAGTAATGCTTGCGGTTATCGTTTCTATCCCGATAAAGTAAAAGGCGAGGGCTTTTTTATTGCTGCGTTCAAGAAACCAACGACCAATGACGGAGAATCAAAAGAATGGTATTCGAGGAGTCGATCGGAAAAATTATCTGCTAAAGAAGTTGAAGTAGTACAATCATATTTAAAAGATCCCGATAATTTTTTCTTTATTAAACAGAAAGATGAAGTTATAGCGATGCCATTACATCTTGAAAATGATTTGGCAAATATTCAATCGGCTTTATATATAAAAAAAGCTGGTGTAAAATTGGGCACAATAATCCGTAATGAATTAATTCCCCATCATGAGTTGGCAATAAGTTCGATAATTAACAGAGAAACGCCTTCGGTGGAAGTAGAATTGGATATAGCACTGCAATATCTGCGTAAACAGGAAATTCACCTGGAAACTGAGCGTAAAGGCTGGTCGTTACTCACCTATAAACAATTGCCACTGGGTTGGGTAAAACTCTTGCCTAATCGGGTTAATAACTACTACCCTAAAGACTGGCGGATTCTTAACAAGTAAATAATGCAACTAACCAACTAATTTTTGCATCTTTGCAATTGAAATTATTAAATATGAAACGTCTTTTTATTATACTTTTTTGTTTGCCTTTGTTCGCCTTGGCGCAAAAAGAAATTACACATACAGTTGGTCCAAAAGAAAGTTTGACAAGCATCGGACGTTTATACAATATCAACGGAAGAGAGTTGGCCAAGTACAATAATATTGATTATGAAAAAGGGTTGTCCTTAGGGCAGGTATTAAAGATCCCTGCATCTGCAACAACAACTAAACCTGTCGTTGCACCTCCTGTTGTTAAGAAAGAGCCGGTTGTAACAAAACCTGTTGTGAAAAATAATGAAGTTGCAGGTACGCCGATCTATCATACGGTTGCCAAAAAGGAAACTTTATACGGTATCAGTACAATGTATGGTAAGGTGCCTATTGCTGATATTAAGAAATGGAATAACCTTACAGCAGACGGTTTAAACGAAGGAATGCAGTTGATTGTTGGATATACCACAAAAACAACGACACCTGTTGTTAAAAATGTAGTGAAAGAAGCGCCGCCTGCCGTTAAAGAAGAGGTAAAAGTGGTGAAGGAAGTTAAACGTCCTGATCCGGTAGTAAAAGAAGACAATACTCCTCCTCCGGCGGCAAACACAGGCAAAAATTTGAATGGAGGATTTTTTAAATCTCTCTATATGACACAAACCAGGAATGCCAATGTATCTACAGAGAGTGGTGTAGCTGGCGTTTTTAAAAGTACCAGTGGCTGGGAAGATGGAAAATATTATTGTTTGCATAATGATGCCAACGCAGGGACCATTGTAAAAATATCTAATCCGGCTACGGGCAAAAGTATTTATGCAAAAGTGCTGGATGTAATTCCTGATATTAAACAAAATACCGGCCTGCTTTTAAGAATAAGTAATGCGGCGGCTGAAGAATTAGGCGTATCGGACGCTAAGTTTGACTGTAGTGTTTCTTATGTAAAATAAAATTTCTGGATATTCAATAGGGCAGGGTATCAACCATACTTCTGCCTTTTCTGTTATATAAATATGGATACCACTTTTGCAAATATTTCAACAGTTATTAAAGAGAGAAGGAGCATAAAGCCTGCTCATTTCAATGGTGATATTATTCCTGACGAACGAATTGATCAGTTGTTGGAATTAGCTGACTGGGCGCCTACGCATGGCAGTACCGAGCCTTGGCGTTTTATTGTATATACAGGCGATGGGCTGAAAAAATTTTCGGCTGATCATGCTGAGTTATACAAACAATATACATCACCAGAAAAATTTTTAAAGGCCACTTACGATAAACTCATTCAGAACGGAGAGAAAGTTTCTCATGTTATCATTGCGATCATGCAGAGAGGTAATTTACCAAAAGTGCCTGTGATTGAGGAGATGGCCGCAGTGTCAGCAGCCATTCAAAATATCTTGCTGGGAGCCGAAGCTTTAGGGATTGCATCTTTATGGTCGACAGGAGGTATGATACATCATGATGCAATGAAAGAATATCTGCATCTTAGAAACGAAGATCTTATAATGGGGCAGATATTTTTAGGGTATGCTGATGAAAAACCATCAGGCAGGAGAATATTTCCTATTGGTAGTAAAGTAAAGTGGATCAGGTAATTTGTGGAGTTATACAAATCTATATCCTCTCAAAAAATCTTCTACATTCATTTTCTTTTTGCCTTCCAGTTGAATCTCTTTTACAGCAATATATCCATCCGCACAAGCAAATTTTAAAAATGTCTTTTTATCTGTCTCAAAACTGCCTGCTGCCTTAGGTGTTGACTGTTCTTTGGATGCAGAAAATATTTTCAATTTCTTACTGTCTAAAAAGGTAAATGCAGCCGGGTAAGGAGATAGCCCACGGATCAGATTATATAGCTCATCAACTGTTTTACTCCAATCAATTTTACAAGTCTCAGTAAAGATCTTCGATGCATGCAATAGTGGTCCGTCGTCTGAGGTCTGTGGTTTTTCTTCTAATGTTTTGTTGCATAAGCCTTGTACAGTCTTAACCAATAAAGCGGCACCAACCTCTTTCATCTCGTCATGTAATTCTCCTGCTGTTTCATCATCTCTGATCGCAATTTTTTCCTGCAATAAAATATCTCCGGTATCTATCTCATGTTTTAATTTAAAAGTGGTTACACCAGTTTCTTTTTCACCATTGATGATGGCCCAGTTGATTGGTGCAGCCCCTCTGTATTTAGGCAACAAAGATCCATGCACATTGATAGTACCCATTGGCGGCATGTTCCAAACAACTTCGGGTAGCATTCTAAATGCCACTACAATTTGCAGGTCTGCATTCAACGATCTTAATTGAGCTAAAAACTCAGGGTTCTTTAATTTTTCCGGTTGTAGGACAGGTAAGCCTTTTTCAACAGCGTATTTTTTTACGGCACTTTGTTGTAATTCCATTCCACGGCCTGCAGGTTTATCCGGAGCAGTTAGTACAGCAATAATATTACAACCTGCTTTCACCAATGCATCCAACGATGCAACGGCAAACTCAGGCGTACCCATAAAAATTATCCTGATATCTTTTATATTTCTACTATTCATTTTACTATTACAAATCAAAAGGCTCTAGGTTCCCCCTTTAGGGGGCGGAGGGGGTTAAAAATCTTTATATAGCAAATATTTCTTTCTTATCTTCTTAAAATTACTCAAAGCAGGTTCCCAGCTTTTCCTAATTTCAGCTTCTGTTTTTCCTTGCTTTATCTGCTTAACTAAAATATCATTTCCTGCCAGTTTATTAATGAAATTATTTTTCAAAAAGAAACTATCCTTACCCGGAAATAATTTGTACGCATCTATCAAATATTTTAATTGAATTTTTTTATTCACTCGTTGCAGTAGCTGTTCCGGTGTGCCACTTATATCCCAGCCATAACAAACCTGGTTGAAACATTTGCTGCTTTTAGCACCTGCATTAGGTTTTGGCGTAAAGCTGAATAATGTTTTGGGTAAAGAAGGATGTCCGAAAATTTGGAATGGTTTATCTGTTCCTCTACCCTCGCTTAAAACAGTTCCTTCAAAAAAACACGTAGAAGGGTATGCGTATATACTTTGTATCTCTCTCAGATTAGGAGATGGATTAACCGGCAAACTAAATACGGAGCTATGTGTATAGTCTTTACATTTTATTACCAGCATATGAAACGGCGTGTCAGCTGTAGGTTTGGTGGTAATATTATAACTGTTGATCTTATTCGCTAGCGGAGATAGCCATTTTTCTCCTGTCAGCATCATGGCATATTCACCAATGGTCATTCCATATACTATTGGCACAGGCTGCATTCCTACAAAGCTTTTAAATTTCATATCTAGCACAGGGCCATCTACATAAAATCCGTTAGGATTAGGTCTATCTAATATCAACAGAGGTTTATGGTTTTCTAAAGCAGCTTCAATATAATACTGTAATGATGAAATGAATGTATAGAATCTTACCCCAACATCCTGTATGTCAAATAGCATGATGTCAACATCTTTAAGATCATTTGACGTAGGTTTATTATGGTCTCCATACATGCTGATAACAGGAATGCCGGTCTTTTTATCGACAGCATTTTCAACATGTGCGCCTGCATCTGCATCACCTCTGAAGCCATGTTCCGGGCCAAATATCTTTACGATCTTAATACCTTTTTTAAGTAAAGTATCTACCAGGTGAGTACTTTTTACCATACTGGTTTGGTTGGCAAAAATCGCTACGGCCTTACCTTTCAAATAAGGTAAATAGGCTTCCATTCTTTCTGCACCGGATATAATAGAGTTCTGCTCAAATGGCTTATATAATAACTGAGAAAATGAGAGCTGGCTAAATAAAAGAGTAACAATGATTAATATACTATTCTTTTTCATGTTGTAAAGTTCTTTAAAACTTTTTAAACTACTTGGAGTTTTATCATTTACTTTGCATTTTCTGTCTCAAAAAGGCAGGTATTTATAAACAATATCCAGACAGGGTTTGCCTGTTTGGGAAAATTAAATTTTATGCAAGCAAAAAACGGAGATGCAGTATCAGTGCATTACACAGGTAGATTAGTAACCGGAGAACAATTTGATTCTTCTGCAGGAAGAGAGCCTTTGGCTTTTACAGTTGGCGCCGGACAAATGATCAAAGGTTTTGATGCCGCTATTCCGGGAATGGCAATAGGCGATAAAAAAACAATCACCATTGCAGCAGCTGATGCTTATGGTGAAAAAGATCCTGCAGCGATCATACAGTTTCCAAAAGAAAATGTACCTGCTGATATGAAATTGGAACCAGGTATGCAACTTACTTTAAGCAACCAGTACGGACAACCGGTACCTGTTGTTGTTATCGAAGTACAGGATACAGTGATCGTATTAGATGCTAACCATCATTTAGCCGGACAAGATCTGGTTTTTGATATTGAATTGGTTACTATCAATTAAGAATTAGCAATTGACAATAAACAATTGACAAAATGCAGCTTGATCATTCAAGCTGCATTTTTTTGCCTACTGCTAACTGCCCATTGCCTATTCTGCTTATATTCGTACTTCTATATTCGTCATTCGTAAATCGTAAATAAATATGCCTGTTTATATCAGTCCCGATAATGTTGCCGAACGTTTTATGCGTTATGTGCAGATAGATACACAAAGTGATCCAAATAGTAGCACTCATCCTACTACCGAAAAGCAAAAAGACCTGAGCAGGCTTTTGTGGAGAGAGTTACAAGGCATGGGTATTACAGATGTGTCTACTGATGAGTATGGATATGTGTATGCCACCATTCCATCTAACAGTGATAAAAAAAATATTCCTGTCATTTGTTTTTGCTCACATGTAGATACAGCACCAGATTGCAGCGGTACCAATGTAAAACCTATCCTTCACCGTTATTATGATGGTAATGATATTGTTTTGCCCGATGATCCCACTCAAGTGTTGAACAAAGCTAATTCGCCCTATTTGCAAGAGCATATCAACCATGGTATAATTACTGCAAGCGGAACAACATTACTGGGAGCCGATGATAAAAGCGGTGTAGCAGTTATTATGGAAATGGCATTGTATTTTATGCAAAACCCTGCTGTAAAGCATGGAGATATAAAAATTCTATTTACTCCTGATGAAGAAGTTGGACAAGGCACTGCTAAATTAGATATGAAAAAATTGGGAGCTCAATTTGGTTACACATTAGATGGTGGCGAAGCCGGTTGCCTGGAAGATGAAACATTCAGTGCAGATGCTGCCGTCATTACTGTTGAAGGAATTATTGTACATCCCGGAGCAGCAAAAAACAAACTGGTGAACGCATTAAAAATAGCAGGGGCTATTTTAGACGCATTACCTAAAAACGAGTGGAGCCCTGAAACCACCGAGAAGAAAGAAGGTTTTGTGCATCCTGTGGCAGTAAATGGTATCGCTGAAAAAGCTACCATTGAATTTATTGTAAGAGATTTTGATACAGCTACTTTGCAACAGCATCATAACAGGCTGAAAAAAATTGCAGAAGAGGTAGTGGCAAAATATCCCGGAGCAACAATAAGCTATGTGGCTAAAGAACAATATCGCAATATGAAAGAAGTGCTGGATAAAAATCCGCAGGTAGTTGCGTATGCAAAGGAAGCCATTGAAAGAGCCGGACTTAAAGTGCAAACAGAAAGTATACGTGGTGGTACAGATGGTAGCAGACTGAGTTTTATGGGTTTGCCAAGTCCTAATATTTTTACGGGTATGCAAAACCTGCACAGCAAATTAGAGTGGATCGGTACAAAAGATATGGCTAAAGCTGCCGAAACAATTGTACATCTTTCTATGATCTGGGAAGAAAAAAGTTAAGATTTTGTAACCGGCATTATTTTTCATGGCATCATCGTTGTGTCACTCACTTGTACGGCATACCGTTGTGGAACTTTTATCAAAGCCCAATAAAGATATGCAGCACAAGAGTGCGACGCCACTGAAGTATCACAAAGATTTAATGACCGGTACATAAAAAAATATTATCTTCATCACAAATTAATAAACCATGGAATTAATAAAGTACTTGCCGGTGGCATTGGTCATCTTTGCCTTCTTGGGATGTTTTGTAACCATTAATCAGGGAACGATCGGGGTGGTTACCATGTTTGGTAAATACCGTCGTATCATGCGTCCGGGATTAAACTTCAAGATCCCTTTTTTAGAACAGATATACAAAAGAGTAAGCATTCAAAACCGTTCGGTTGAGTTGGAGTTTCAGGCTGTAACCATCGATCAGGCGAATGTTTATTTTAAATCGATGTTGTTGTATTCTGTTGTAAATGTGGATGAAGAAACGATCAAGAATGTTGCCTTCAAATTTATCAGTGATAAAGATCTGATGCAGGCATTGATACGTACTGTTGAAGGAAGTATCCGGGCATTTGTATCTACAAAAAAACAGGCGGAAGTTTTAAATGTTCGTCGTGATATTGTAGAGAATGTAAAAGAACAGGTAGATATTACTTTAGAAAGTTGGGGCTATCATTTGCAGGATCTGCAGATCAATGATATCACTTTTGATGAAGCGATCATACAAAGTATGAGTAAAGTGGTGGCAAGTAATAATTTAAAAGCTGCTGCTGAAAATGAAGGGCAGGCTTTATTGATCACTAAAACAAAAGCAGCGGAAGCGGAAGGTAACTCAATCAAAATTTCTGCAGAAGCTGAAAAACAAGCGGCACAGTTACGTGGACAAGGTGTTGCGTTATTCAGAGAAGAGGTGGCCAAAGGTATGAGTCAGGCTGCTGAGCAAATGAAACAGGCTAATTTAGATACTAATGTAATTTTGTTTAGTATGTGGACAGAAGCCATCAAAAATTTTGCAGAATATGGCAAAGGCAATGTGATCTTCTTAGATGGCAGCAGTGAAGGAATGGAGAAAACTATGCGTCAGATAATGGCCATGCAGCAGATGGGAGACAATAAAAAATAATTTTTATAATATCTTAAAGCCCCGATTTATCGGGGCTTTTTTGTAGGGTGATATTCTTTAACATTTTTTTATAGAGTAAATTGTATCTCTTTACGATTAGTGTAGTCATATTACACACCGGTTGGCACAATTATCGTACAACCAAAAACAGAAACAATTACATTTGCACAAAATCAGTTAATACATGTTCGATATATTTTTACAAGTAGATACATTAAGTACAGCCGCTTCAACAGCCGGAAAAACTGAATCTGTTTGGAGTTTGTTAACCAAGGGTGGTCCGTTGATGATACCGTTGGGTATTTTATTTGCACTGGCCGTTTTTGTTTTTATAGAAAGGCTGATAGCGATCAGGAAGGCGAGTAAGATCGAAGATAGTTTTATGAGTATCATCCGTGATAATATTATTAACGGAAATGTGACAGCTGCAAGAAGCCTGGCTAAAAATACAGACAATCCTGTTGCAAGAATGATCGATAAAGGGTTACAGAGAATTGGCAAACCAATTGATGCGATTGAAAAAAGTATGGATAATGTGGGTAAGCTGGAAATGTATAAAATGGAAAAGAATCTTTCTATATTGTCTGTGATCTCCCGTATAGCGCCATTGTTTGGCTTCGTAGGAACTATTGTAGGGCTGGTATTATTGTTGAAAGAATTTGCAACGATCAGCAATCCTTCTGTTAGTCAGATTGCTGATGCGATGTATATTAAATTAATTACTTCTGCCAGTGGATTGATCATTGGTATGTTGGCATATTTAGGCTATAGTTATTTAGATACACAGATCAACAGAACTGCCAACAGAATGGAAGCGGCAAGCAGTGAGTTTATAGATATTTTGCAGGAGCCAACAAGATAATTAGTAATTAAAAATTCTTTCAAGCATAAAGGTTTTAATTCGTAATTCGCAATTCTTAATTAATTAAAATGAGTCTTCGGAAGAACAAGCTAAGAGACAATCACAGTGAAGTAGACGCAGGTCCGCTGAATGATATCTTATTTATTCTATTAATGTTTTTCTTAATGATATCTACATTGGCTAATCCTAATGTGATAAAGATGAGTGTGCCTAAAGCTAAGAGCGACACCAAGACAAAGCAAAGTGTAGTGGTAAGTGTTGATAAAGATAAAAATGTATATGTTGGTTCTAAAAGAATTGTAATGGACTCTTTAGAATCTGCGCTGAGAAAATATATCAACGAAGGCGATAGTATAAAACCTGCTGTTGTTATCAATGCTGATTCTGCTTCTGCCTGGGGTGAAATTGTAAGAGTAATGAAAGTAGCCCGACATTTAGGTGCCACTACATCTGCAACAGTTACCGGGACTGAGTAGCAGTTACCATTCTTTGTTTGCCAAAAATATCTTTAATTATTTCAACCTGTTGATACGATTGGGCAAACATTGCGGCTGTTTCTTTTGCAAAATTTTCGTGTGTTTCTACAAATATTTTTCCGTTATTATGTAAGTGGCTTTTTCCAAACAAAGCTATTTTTTCGTAAAATAATAAAGGCGTGTTATCGGGCACAAATAAGGCCAGATGAGGTTCGTAACCGGTTACATTTTTGTCTAATTGTTCTTTTTCCGTTACTGGTATGTAGGGGGGATTACTTACAATTATATCAAACGAGGGAATATCTCCCCATAAATTTTCATCTATAAAATTAAGTTGTTGGAAATTAACAACAGTGTTATTCATCAATGCATTCTCTTTGGCAACAGCTAAAGCATTGTCACTTATATCTATTGCCGTAACAGTAGCACCGGGTATTTCTTTTTTCAATGCTATAGCGATACAACCGCTGCCGGTACCAATATCTACAATCCGCAACGATTTATTATTCGTAATTCGTATTTCATCATTCGTAATTAACTGAACTAATTCTTCCGTCTCAGGCCTCGGTATCAGTACATGTTCGTTCACATTAAATTTCATTTTATAAAACCATGCTTCTCCCAGCACATACTGTATAGGTTTGTGTTGCAATAACTCTTCCAGGCAATTGGTTATTCTTTTTGTTACAGCAGGTTCCAATTCTTTGTCAGGATGAAGGGTTATATCCGCACGTTTAGCACCGGCAATACTTTCAAAAAGCCAATCAGTCAATGTAGCAGCTTCATTCAAATTGTAAATAATTTGAAGCTTGTTTAAAAGTTTTTTATACAGTTCCTGTGTCGTCATTCAGGCAAACTTAGTTTATTTTTTAGCTGATTGCTGCGGTATGCTTAATTTTGAGGCTTGACTGTACACGAAAAATATATGCATCGTTGTCTGGAGCTGGCTAAACTCGGCTTCGGGAATGTGGCGCCCAATCCAATGGTGGGTGCGGTATTGGTGTATAATGATACCCTTATAGGTGAAGGATATCATCAGCGGTACGGAGAAGCGCATGCCGAGGTAAATTGTATCAACAGTGTTGCGGATGAAAATAAAAAATTGATTGGAAAAAGCACGTTGTATGTTTCTTTGGAGCCATGTGCACATTTTGGAAAAACACCTCCCTGTGCTGATTTGATTGTCGATAAAAAAATACCGAATGTGGTGATTGCGTGTAGAGATAGCTTTGCTCAAGTGGATGGTAAAGGGATACAAAAATTAATGAACGCAGGGATAAATGTAAAGGTGGGTATTTTAGAAAAAGAGGCAATAACGTTGAACAAACGTTTTTTTACTTTTCATGCCCAGCATCGACCATATATTATTTTAAAATGGGCACAGAGTAAGGATAAGAAAATTGCTTTGGCTGATTTTTCAAGTGTGGCTATCAGCAATGCCCAAACCAATAAACTGGTGCACAAATGGCGCAGTGAAGAAATGGCTATTATGGTTGGTACTAACACTGCTTTGCACGACGATCCTTCTTTAACTACAAGACATTGGTCGGGAAAAAATCCTGTGAGGATTGTTATTGACAAAGCGTTGAAACTGCCGAAATCCTTGCATTTGTTTGACGGTACAGTAAAAACGATCGTATTTAATACAATTAAAAACGAAGAGGCTGGTTTACTATCTTATATAAAAATTTCAGAAAAGGAAAACATCATTCCTCAGATACTGCAAGCATTGTATCAATTAAAGATCCAGAGTGTAATTGTGGAAGGCGGCGCAAAATTGTTGCAGTCATTCATAGATCAAAACTTCTGGGATGAAGGAAGAATAATTACCAATACAGAATTAACGATTGGTGATGGAATAAATGCTCCTGTTTTTTTGGGAGATCATTTATTATCAACTCAACAGATCTCAACTGATAATGTCGATATTTATCTTAATCCCAATCCTCCAACAAATTGATAACAGGCACCAACGATAAAACATTTTATTTTACTATAGATAAACCTTCTGTTGCTGAATTTAAGGATAGAGGCAGTAAATTTATTGCTTACGCTTTTCCGATAGAGACTGTGGAAGATTTTAAAGTGCATCTGCAAAATTTAAAAAAGGAACATGCAAAAGCGGTGCATCATTGTTTTGCCTATCGTATAGGTACAGATGGAAATACTTTCAGAAGTAGTGACGATGGCGAGCCTTCTGGTACAGCGGGGAAACCTATCTTAGGACAAATTGATAGCAAAGAAATAACCAATGTGGCAATTATTGTAGTACGCTATTGGGGAGGAACCTTGCTGGGAGTGCCGGGATTGATCAATGCGTATAAAACAGCCGCATCGTTGGTTTTACAAGTAGTGCCGGTTACGCAGAAACAAATAGAAATAACCTATTCTCTTCAGTTTGATTATACCCAAATGAACGAAGTAATGATGATCCTGAAAAAATTTAATTGTACGATCATCAGTCAGGAATTGCAATTGTTTTGTTCAGTAAAAATGGGAATACCTGTAAACAGATTGGATGAAGTGCTGTTTCAACTAAACGAGTTGCAGCATGTAGACCTTAAAAAATTATAATCATTAAAATCTCGGACAAGGAATCCCTTTTCCTCTTTCTGCTTTTTGTTGGATATATATCAGAGAAATTTCACTGCCACCTCTGCTTGCTGTAGCTGCTTTTAAAGAAGATGTATTTACGTCATAACTCACTCCAATTCTCAAGCTGTTAAATTCTAAGCCAACATATGGAATAATAGCGTCATTAAGACGGATCCAAGCGCCAGCATAAACATTGGTCGGGTTTTCCAAAGAGCCGTTAATGTTCGATGAAACAGCAGCACCGGCAACCATTTCGCTGGCCTGATTTTGCATTTGATAAATAGCTGATGTATGCACCGATAACCTGTCGCTAAGCGGAGTAGAGTATCCTCCATGTATTGTGAAACGTGGAGTTAATAACCACAATTGATCAATAAAACCAACTGCTGGCTTATTGATATGATACATAGATGCACCCAGATAATAATTGTTATCGCCGTTACTGGAACCGGAAAATAATAATCCGGCATTCAGATCAAGATAATTCTGAGTTTTGCCATTTGTCAAGACTTCATTAGTAGCACCGGTAAAACCATTAGCTGTTAACTGATCTTCAAATCTTAACTTAGTAATATCAAGACTCATACTGCTGTATGTGGCTTGAAGTCCGGCTCCTAGCGTATTAAAGCCTTCTTCGTCCATTGCTTTATGAAAACTTAAAGAAACAGAACCATAATTTAATTTTAATGCATTGTCAGCACTTTGGTCACTCAGTCCTGAAAAACCAATCCCCAGCACATCATATTCACTGATCTTATTTTTCAGGATACTGAAATCAACAGAACCACTGGTTGTTACGTATGCTTTTGGAATAGAAGGCCATTGGTCTCTATGGTTAGCAGCTAAACGAAATATTCCATCAAATTTTCCGGTAAAGGCAGGGTTAAGTGTTAGCGGCGATGCAAAAAACTGCGAAAAATGAGGGTCTTGGGCACTAACAAGTCCGCTAAACAAAAGGGCACATAAGGCTAAGATTGTATTTTTCCGTATCATGAAAAAAAATTCTGAATTTTAAAGATAACATTTTGTTGCAAAACGCAGCACTGAATTTGTTAATTCTGCATTTTACTTCCAAAAGCCAGGTCTCCGGCATCACCCAGGCCCGGTACGATATACCCCTTGGCTGTTAATTCATCATCAATATCACCGCACCAGATGGTTGCTTTAGGCTCTGCTCTTAAAACATACTCTATACCCACCGTACAAGCAATAGCACATACAATATGTATTTGTTTAATATCTCCTTCCTCTTTTAAATACTGAATCGCTTTTACCAAAGATGCCCCTGTGGCGATCATAGGGTCACTGATGATGATCATTTTGCCTTCAACGTCGGGGCAACTCATATATTCAATATTGATCTCAAAACTGCCATCGGGCTTATGTTTTCTATATGCACTGATAAATGCATTCTCTCCTTTGTCAAAATAATTTAACAGGCCGGTATGCATTCCTAATCCGGCTCTCAGGATCGTAGCAAGAATGGGTTGTGTTTTGATCATTTTACAATTGGCAGTGCCAAGCGGCGTTTGGATCTCTTTTTCTTCCCATTCCATCGTCTTGCTTATTTCATAAGCAGCCACTTCTCCAATACGTTCAAGGTTTCTTCTGAAACGCATTCTGTCAGATTGTATATCTACATTTCTTAATTCGCTTACCCAATTACTTACCAAAGAATGCTCTTTACTGAGATTAATTACCATAAAATTTGTAGTTTTCGTCAATCTATATTTACAAATCTATATTTTGCAAGCCAAAAACTAAAATTTAATTATGATTTACAGGGCAATTGGTATCATGAGCGGTAGTTCATTAGATGGCTTAGACATTGCGTATGTTGTTTTTGAGGAAACAGGAGGCAGGTGGAATTATGAGATAATAACGGCTGAATGTGCCTCCTATTCAGCCGATTGGGCAGAAAAGCTGTACAGAGCTACAGCACTTTCTGCGTTGGATTATCAGTTATTGCACACAGAATATGGTCATTATATTGGTGAAAATATTAATAGGTTTATCGCTGCAAATAATTTAGCACACAAAGTACATTTGATCGCCTCTCACGGGCATACTACTTTTCATCTGCCACAAAAAAAGATGTCGGCGCAGTTAGGTGATGGCGCAGCAATTGCAGCAGTAACTCAATTACCTGTTATAAGTGATCTGAGAAGTTTAGATGTTGCTTTCGGCGGACAGGGGGCACCGATAGTTCCGATAGGGCATAAATTATTATTCAATGAATACGATTGCTTTTTAAATATCGGGGGCATAGCTAATATTTCTTTAAAGCAAGATGAAAAAAATATCGCCTTCGATATTTGTCCTGCAAACAGGGTATTAAATATGTTAGTAGCAGAAAAAGGATTGTTGTACGATGATGAAGGAAAAATAGCAGCAATGGGAAATGTGAATGAAAAATTATTGCAACAATTAAATGAGTTGGAATATTATATGCAACCATTTCCCAAATCATTACCGAATAGCTTTGGAATGGATATCATCTTACCAATGATAAGAAATGCATCGCTCAGCACCGAAGATGCTTTAAGAACTTATGTGGAACATATAGCCATTCAAATTAGTAGATCATTCCAAAACATCCAACACTCAACATCCAACTTAAAACTGCTTGTAACAGGCGGTGGTGCATTCAATAGTTTTTTAATTGAAAGATTGAGTTATATGTTGGATCATGTTGAAATTGTTGTACCCGAAAAAAAGATAGTTGAATATAAGGAAGCGCTGATTATGGCTTTGATAGGAGTGTTGCGTTGGAGAGAAGAAGTGAATGTGTTGTCTTCTGTAACAGGCGCTTCGCAAAATAGTATTGGCGGGGCTTTGTGGATAGGGAATACAGATTAGACAGTTAACTGTCGTCACTTTAACAAACTATTTTCTTTTTAATTATTTTCTTGTGTAAAAATTTATCGAATGAAAAAAGTATTGAACATATTAATCGCAGCTTCACTTGTATTAGCGTCTTGCACTAATAAAAATGCAGATGCAAAAGCAGAAAAGGACAGTTACGAAAAAACAAAAGAAACATTAGAAGAAAAAGAAAAGAAAAATCCAACAGCTTTTTTAAAAGCAAGTGCTCATGACAAGAGAAATCTTATCGGACAAACGGTTATAAAAGGCACAGTTACCAATAACGCTAAAGTATGTACTTATAAAGATGTGGAATTAGAATTGTCTTTTTTTAGCAAGACAGGCACTTTGCTCGAAAAAGATAATGAAACGGTGTATGATGAAATTGCGCCTGGAAACTCGGCCAATTTCAAAACAAAATATTTTGCCCCTAAAGGAACCGATAGTGTTGGAGTGAAAATTGTGAGTGCAAAAACGAATTAGAGTTTTTTGTTTAAATGATTTTATAGTAGCTAATCTATTCATTGAACTGCATTGAAATTAAGAACAGAGAATTAATGTCGAGCTACAGTAGCATAAAAGATGCACATAGCTGTATGGCAGAAACGAGATCTAATCGTTTCTGCCTTGATTTTTTTGTTACTCTCTTGTTTCAAGACAAAAAAGTAAATAAGAATGAAATAAATTATACAAAACTAAATGTATCCCCATCAAACAACCCCTTATCACTCAATTTCAAATGAGGTATCACCAATAATGCCATAAATGATAAGGTCATAAATGCAGCATTCAAATGACTGCCTAATTCTTCTTTAACCATTTTGTCAATAGCAGTATACGCATCTGCCACTTTGAAGCCATCTTCATTGCTCATCAATCCTGCAACAGGTAAGCCTAATACCATTGCGTTTTCATCACTTACGCTACTCACACCTCCTTGTTCTTTAATTACTAAATTAACTGCTTTGCAGATGCTTGTATCATCCACACCTACGGCAATAATATTATGGCTATCATGTGCCACCGTAGAAGCAATGGCACCTTCCTTTAAACCGAAATTTTTCACGAATGATTTTGCAACGATCGCTTGTTTATAACGGTTAACCACAACGATCTTTAAAATATCATTGTCAACATCGCTAACAATGGCACCTTCAGCAACCTTGGGCGAAACCAATAATTTATTGGTGATCAATTGCCCTTCCAATGCCTCTATTACAGGAATTTCTCTTTCATTATTATAAACAATGATAAAATCGGCAGGTTTGGTTTCTTTACAATTGAATTGATTGATAATACCACCTTTTTTTGTCGTGATCTTTGATTGCCCGTTTTCTGCAACTAAATTACCGTCGATATATGTTTGAGAAATTTTAAAATTTGTCAGGTCTTCTGCAACAATAAAATCTGCCGCATCACCCACTCTTAATAAACCTACATTCATTTTATAATGTAGCACAGGGTTAATACAAGCAGCTTGTAATATTTTAAAAATATCAATTCCTTTTGCCACAGCTCTTGCGCACAATTTATTGATATGATTTTCTACCAGGCTATCAGGATGCTTGTCATCACTGCAAAACATCATCATTTCATGGTGGTCATTCATCAGGTCGATTAGGGCCTCAAAATTTTTAGCGGCACTTCCTTCCCTGATCAGAATTTTCATGCCATATCCTAATTTATCTAACGCTTCTTCTGCAGTAAAACATTCATGATCGGTACTGATACCAGCATCAATATATTTTTTTGCATCTGCACCTCTCAATCCCGGTGCATGCCCATCCACTGGTTTATTATATTTTTTAGCGGAAGCAATTTTCTTCATCACTTCTTCATCATTAAATAATACACCAGGAAAATTCATCATCTCACTCAAATAAACGATTTCATCTTTTTGCAATAGTTTGTCTACATCCTCTGAAGTAAGTGTAGCACCGGCCGTTTCAAAAATAGTGGCAGGCACACAACTCGGGGCGCCAAAATGGAATTTAAAGGGCACCGTCTTTCCGTTCTCGATCATATATTCAACACCCTCCATACCACATACATTGGCTATTTCATGTGGATCACTGATAGTGCCTACCGTGCCATGTACCACAGCGAGTTTAGCAAATTCGCTCGGCACCAACATGCTGCTTTCCACATGAACATGACTATCCACAAAACCCGGAAGAATGAAGGGCTCATTGTCTATCGCTTTTTGTTTATTGTCTATTGATTGTATTTTTCCGTCTTCAATTACAACTTCACCGTAAAAAATTTCTTTATTGAAAATATCCACAATGTTTCCGCTTACTTTAAACATATTAATTTATTTTAAACTTTAAAGGATCAATCATTCAAGATAGCCCAAAAATGAAAACGAAAAAAATATTTCAAACAGTACTGCTTTTATGAACTATCCTTTTTGATTATTTTTCAAAACCCCAACCTGCTGATGAGGTCATTAAATATATCGAAAAAGGAAGCAGAGAAGAATCTGATATTAGCCGAAGCATTAGGATATATACCGTAAAAAATGAGTTGGCTTAATTTGATACGGAAGATATATTCAATATAAAAATTATCGTTTTGTTGATGAGGCTCTTCCGTTTACATTAACTATAGAAGTATATTGAACTGACAGAGGCATTAAATTCGACAATGCAAATTTTTTTTTATAAACACAAACCAAAGTAGCCAATTACACCTAACCTGTATCGGTTGAAATAGTCAATTTTCGTGTATTTTTTACGCAATTTGATTTATTAAGACAAAAATCACCTTTTTTCTGCTGTAATCTTCGTACATTCGCACACGAATTCAAAAAATTAATCATTCAAAATATACAGAAATGAGTACAGTTAAAGTAGCTATTAATGGTTTCGGACGTATTGGCCGTTTGGTATTTCGTCAGATTTATAACATGC
The DNA here is from genome assembly GCF_020783315.1 of Ferruginibacter lapsinanis. Taxonomy (NCBI): domain Bacteria; kingdom Pseudomonadati; phylum Bacteroidota; class Chitinophagia; order Chitinophagales; family Chitinophagaceae; genus Ferruginibacter; species Ferruginibacter lapsinanis. The sequence continues at coordinate 1,648,929 of NZ_CP086063.1, forward strand.
AAGGTATTGATGTAGTAGCCATCAATGATTTAACAAGTCCTGCAGTGTTGGCACATTTATTAAAATATGATAGTGCACAAGGTCGTTTCGATCAAAAAGTAACTTCTACAGAAAATTCAATAATAGTTGATGGTCACGAAGTAAAGATTTATGCTCAAAAAGATCCTGCTCAAATTCCTTGGGGTAGCCACGGGGTTGATGTGGTGATCGAAAGCACAGGTTTCTTTACAGATAAAGCAAAAGCAGAAGCACACATTACTGCAGGTGCAAAAAGAGTAGTTATCTCTGCTCCGGCAACAGGCGATTTGAAAACTGTTGTTTTTAACGTTAACCATGCAATCTTGGATGGTAGCGAAACGATCATCAGCTGTGCAAGTTGTACAACAAACTGTTTAGCTCCAATGGCTAAAGTATTAAGCGATAATTATGGTATCGAAGCTGGTTTCATGACAACCATCCATGCTTATACGAACGATCAGAATACTTTGGATGCTCCTCATGCAAAAGGTGATCTTCGCCGTGCAAGAGCTGCAGCTCAAAATATTGTGCCTAACAGTACAGGTGCTGCAAAAGCGATTGGTTTAGTGTTGCCTGAATTAAAAGGTAAATTAGATGGTGGTGCACAAAGAGTTCCGGTAATCACTGGTTCTTTGACTGAACTGAACACTATCTTAAGTAAAAAAGTAACTGCAGAAGAGATCAATGCTGCAATGAAAGCTGCATCTAACGAAAGTTTTGGTTACAATGAAGATGAAATTGTTAGTAGCGATATCATCGGTACTACATTCGGTTCTTTGTTTGATGCAACTCAAACTAAAGTAATGACTGTAGGTGATAAACAATTAGTAAAAACAGTTAGCTGGTATGATAATGAAATGAGCTATGTATCTCAACTGGTACGTACCGTTCATCACTTTGCCGGTTTAATAAAATAATTTCAATCAAAAAATGCCGGACGCTGATCCGGCATTTTTTATTATAAAATATTAATGTCATGTCTAAATTTTCTTCTTACAATTTTAAAGGATTAAAAGCATTGGTTCGTGTAGATTTCAACGTGCCATTAGATGCTGAGTTCAATATTACTGATGATACAAGAATGACTGCAACCATTCCGACAATAAAAAAAATATTGGCAGATGGCGGTAGTGCAATTTTAATGAGCCATTTCGGTCGTCCGAAAGATGGGCCTACAGATAAATATTCTTTAAAACATTTGGTAAAACATTTATCGGATCTGTTGAATACCGAGTCTAAAAACAGTACCACAGCACCGATCGTTCGTGTATTTTTTGCTGATGATTGTATTGGCGAGCAGGCTGCATTGACTGCAAGTATGTTGAAACCAGGCGAAGTATTGCTACTGGAAAATCTTCGTTTTTATAAAGAAGAAGAAAAAGGAGATGAGGCTTTTGCAGAAAAATTGAGCAAGCTGGGTGATGTATATGTGAATGATGCTTTTGGTACAGCCCACAGAGCACACGCAAGTACTGCGGTTATTGCAAAATATTTTGCTGCGGATAAAAAATTATTTGGTTTGTTGATGGAAGGAGAAGTGATTAGTGCAGAAAAGGTGTTACATCATTCCGAAAAACCTTTTGTTGCAATCATTGGTGGCGCAAAAGTGTCTGATAAAATTTTGATCATCGAAAATTTATTAGAAAGAGCAACAGATATAATCATTGGCGGCGGTATGGCATATACCTTTATTAAGGCCAGAGGCGGAAAGATCGGTAATTCTCTTTGTGAAGATGATCGTTTACAAACAGCGCTGGATATTTTAGAAAAAGCTAAACAGAAAAATGTAAGCATTCATTTGCCGGAAGATTCTGTATTGGCAGATAAATTTGATGCAAATGCAAATACTCAAACAGCTCCAAGTGATGCAATTCCTGATGGGTGGATGGGATTAGACATTGGTCCGAAAGCGGTAGGTATCTTTAGCGAAATAATAGGCAAATCAAAAACCATTTTATGGAATGGGCCAATGGGTGTTTTTGAAATGGAAAAATTCCAGAATGGAACAAAATCAGTGGCGTTGGCCGTTGCCGCATCTACTAAAAATGGGGCATTTAGTTTAGTAGGTGGTGGTGATAGCGTTGCTGCAGTGAATAAATTTAACCTAGCCGATCAGGTTAGTTATGTAAGTACCGGTGGCGGTGCAATGTTAGAATATTTCGAAGGAAAGGTATTGCCCGGTATAGCAGCCATTAAATAATACAATATTCAATCCCTCTTTTAAAGAGGGATTTTTTTTGATTTAGTATAATGAAAAGATGTTTCATTTTCTGTTTTGCGTTATAAAATAATTGACTAACTTTCATTTTTAACCTTCTGCTATATTAAATCCTTAACAGTTTCTTAGGATTACGTTTTGCCATTTGTGTAATTAATCTTTTAAAACAGAAAGAAAATATTATTTTTATCTACTTAATAATAAAAACAAAATAACATGAAACGTTCAGGTCTTATAATTTTAGGTGTTGTTGCCGTATTAATATTATGGGCAATTAGTGTACGAAATGGTTTAGCTACAGCTTCTACCGGTATTAATGGTAAATGGGGGGAAGTAGAAACTCAATTTCAACGCAAAATGAAATTGTATGAAAATGTAGTTGCAACAATCAAAGGTTCTGCAAAAAATGAAGATACTACATTGATCAAGATCACCCAGATGAGGGCCAAAATCCCAACACTTGATCCCAATAATCCACAAACATTAACTGATGCCAATCGTCAGTTAGATCAGATGCGCTCTGCTATTAACATCAGCGTAGAAGCATATCCTACTATTCAAACCACACAGGCTTTTCGTGATTTTCAAACGCAAATTGAAGGTACTGAAAACAGAGTGGCTGTTGCTATCAGGGATTGGAACCAGGCTATAACAGATTATAACACCAAATTGGTAAGGTTTCCTGCTAATCTGGTAGCCGGCTTATTTGGATATACACAAAAAGCTAATTACAAAGCTGATGAAGGCGCTAAAGATGCCAAAGTAGATTTCGAATCAAAATAATCAACAAAATATTTTGGGACTATTTCCATTATTTAAGAAAAAAGATTTTTTTTCTGCTCAGGACAAAGAGCAGATAGTGGAAGCTATACGCTTATCTGAGAAGCAAACAAGCGGTGAAATAAGGGTATATGTTGAAAGCAAAAATCCTTTTATGGATCCGATAGATAGAGCAGCGGAGATCTTTTTTGAATTAAAAATGCAGGAAACAGAGCATCGCAATGCGGTGCTCTTATATATTGCCATGGGGCATAAACAATTGGCGTTATTTGCCGATGAAGGGATTTATCAAAAAGTTGGAGCAGAATATTGGGATAATGCCGTAAAAAATATGATTGCAGCTTTTACAAAAGAAAATATTAGCAATGGAATTGAACAGTGCATCAAACAAATTGGCGAAACCTTAAAAGAAAAATTTCCCTACGAAGCCTCTGCCGATAAAAATGAATTGCCAGATGATATTGTTTTCGGTAAATAAAAGATTTAATTTCTCCTGTGGGAGATAAACATGAAAAAACTTCTATCCATATTTTTTTTGTTCGTGTCCGTAACAATTTTTGCGCAAACAAAATTTGATGCAAAAGCTTTACTGCAGCCACGTACAGGCAAACAACAGTTGGTAAATGATTTTGCCGGGATACTTACTGCCGATCAGCAGCAGGCACTTGAAAATAAATTGGTTGCTTTTGATGATAGCACTTCTACACAAATTGCTGTAGTAATTGTTCCGAATCTGGATGGATATGATGTAGCTGATTATAATGTACAATTAGGAAGAGCCTGGGGTGTTGGCGGTAAAGAATTCAATAATGGAGTTGTTTTATTGATTTCCAAAGAAGACAGAAAACTGAATATAGCTACCGGTTATGGGGTAGAAGGGGCTTTACCGGATGTTACCTGTAAACATATTATTGATGAGGTCATCGTTCCAAATTTCAAAGGCAATGATTTTTATGGAGGTATCAATCAAGGGACTGATGCTATCATACGTGCCGTAAAGGGCGAATATGCTGCACCGGAAGGTTATCACAGATCTAAAGGAATCTCTCCATTCAAAATTATACTTATTATTATCATCATCTTGGTGTTGTTATCTTCTGTAGGAGGAGGTAGCGGAGGCTCCTTTATGAGCAGAAGAGGGTACAGAGGCTTTAATGGTCCTGTATTTTTTCCCGGCGGCTGGGGTGGTGGTGGAAGTAGTAGTGGCGGTAGTTCCGGCGGTTTTGGTGGTTTCGGCGGCGGTAGTTTTGGTGGTGGCGGTGCAAGCGGAAACTGGTAACTACCAGGTTTAATACTCCTGCTCTAATGGATGAATCATTAATTCATCAATCACCACATGCTTTGGTTGCGATGCAATATAAACGATTGCATTCGCCATATCTTCATTTTTTAGCCAGTTTTTATGAGAGGTGTCACCTTCAGGTTCTGCATGAAAGTAAGAATCTACTAATCCGCTGTATACAACAGTCACTTTGATTGCATGAGGGCGTAACTCTTTTCTGATTGCCATGCTGAAAGCATCCTGAGCATATTTACTAGCACAGTATAATGAACCATTGGCAAAGGTTCTTTTGGCAACATCACTGGCAAGATTAATGATATGTCCTTTTTTGTTCTCTTTCATGATAGGAATAACTGCTTTGCAAAAAAGAAATGTGCCTTTTGTATTGGTTGCAAATACATCATCCCAGTCTTGTACGGTGATCTCTTCAGCAGGTTTAAAAATGCCAAAGCCTGCATTGTTGATCATTATATCGACACTTCCAAAAGCTTGTATAAAAGACTGCACGGTACTATTTACAAATGCTTCATCTCCAATATTGCCAACATAGATACTGCAGTTACTACCTTTCGCAATTATCTCAGATTGTACAGCAAGTAATTCAGCCTCACTTCTTGCGATCAATCCAATATTTACTTTATAAGAGGCAAATAAAAGTGCAGTGGCTTTGCCAATGCCCTTGCTTGCACCTGTAATTAAAATATTTTTATGTAGTAATGAATTCATTTTTCTAAGGTAGATAATTATGATTATTGTTTAATAAAATCGTATAAAAAAAGCTAACTCAAAATGAGTTAGCTTTTTTTATACATATTGTAGATCAGTTAAAAAGTATATCTAACACCTAATCCGCCTAAGTTTCCACCAAATCCATATCCACTTCCGAATTCAAAAGTAGGCTGCCAGTCAAGAGAAAGATTAAGCGGCAGATCCTTAAATTTATAATCGATACCAATAACGCCATCAATACCAACAACAGTATTATTGCCTTTGTAAAGTCCTACGTGAGCACCAGGTCCAATATACCATTTCAGGTTAGACTCTGTATTTAGGTCTCCGTGTATTTCATATAATCCTGAAATACGTGTACCTGCGCTGTTAAAAAAGCCGATGAACTCAAGTGCATTTTTGGTATCCAGGAATGTTTTAAGTGTTAAACCTGCACCATTCCATATCTTGATACCTGCAGCGGTTTTGTAAGATAAACTTTTGGCAGTTCTGTTTTGAGCATTTGCAGCTGCAACCACTAATGTTAGAGATAATACCAGGATTCCAATTTTTTTCATTTGTTTTAATTTTCGTTTATAATGTGTTTGTTTTTTGTTGATTGAATACGAAGTTAACCGAAAACATTCTAAATGTGATAGGTTAAATTTTTCACTTATTGGTTAAAAGTCCATCTGTACTCAACTCTGCTTAAGACTGTCAAACATCAAAAAAAGTTGCATGGTTCTAACTCTATTTAAAAACGGTCTTGATATATTCTGCAATTTCACCGCCTTTAGCTTTACTTATTTTATCCAGGCTTCCTTTAAATAATGGGTCAGTATAGATCCAGTATTGTTCTGGTATTGCTTTTCTAAAGGTAATAATATGGTCTATTCCTCTTTTAACTTTTGCAACATCATTAATTTTCAACAAATATTTTGCAAATACACCGGTTGCACCTAACTTATCCTGATTAGGAGGAGAGTCATTATAGTTACTGGCTACAAAATCAAAGTCAGCTTCAGTGCCATTTGTCATCATGATTTCCCCAACAATCTTTCCAAGATTCCCTTTGGCATCATTCGTGTATTTTTTTGCCAATTCATAAGCTTTACTCGGTTGTAATTTACTTAATCCATCTAATGCAGCACCAGATACGGAATAAGAAGAGTCATTTACATTACTGCTGTAAATAGATTCATATTTTTTGTCTTCAGTTTGAGCTAAGAAACTGATTGCCGCAGCTTTAGTTTTTTTGTCTTTCTCAGTTAATGCGATTTTTTCTACCTCATCTAGAATTTCTTTGTTGCCGGCTATTTTAGATTTTGCCAATGCATTGATTGTCCATCTTCTTAAACCACTGAACTTGTCATGTAATCCCAGTGCCAATTCTTTCATTTCGTTTTTTTCAAAATAATCCAGTGCTTCTTTTCTATCTAAATAGTTAGGAGCTCTCTCATACTGAACAATGAACTCTTCGGCTGATTTGTTGTCCGTTTTTTCGCAAAGCAAAACTTTATCAGCATCAACATTGATCAGATCTGGTTTGCTGCCATAGCTAAAGACAAAAGTGTCAGCTTTGTTTTCAATCCAAACCTTGTGCCTGGCTTTATCTTTACCAATATACACATCAATAGCTATAGGAAGCCTGAATGCTTTGCCTTCCTGTGTTTGCTTTACAAATACGTATGCTTTTTCGGTAGGGGCATCGTATTTGTAAGATATATCCAATTTCGGGTGTCCGCTACCGTAGTACCATTGATTCCAGAACCAGTTCATGTCTTGTCCGGTTACTTCTTCAAAAGCAAGACGCAATTGTCCGGCTTCACCTGATTTAAATTTATTAGTAGTTAGATAATTATTTAAAGATTTGAAAAAAGCATCGTCACCAACATAATTCCTAAGCATATGTAAGATATGTCCTCCTTTATTATAACTAACAGCGTCAAACATGGCTTCCTTATCAGGATAAATAAAACGAACAAGATCTTTTCCTTCACTTCCACTTAAGAGATATCCTTGCATATCTTCCATTTTATGTGCATCAGCAAAGTCCTTACCATATTTATATTCGTCCCAGATACATTCACTATAATTAGCGAAACTTTCATTTACGGTAATGTTACTCCAGCTTTCTGCTGTAACCAGGTCCCCAAACCATTGATGAAATAATTCATGAGCAATGGTTTCTTCCCAGCTATTACCATCAGTCAATTGTCGGCTGTTTTGGTAAGCGCTTTCCTGGTGTAAAGTTGCTGTAGTATTTTCCATTGCGCCACTCACGTAATCTCTGCCTACGATCTGAGCATATTTGGCCCAGGGATAATCAATACCTAATTTTTCTGAGTATAATTTTATCATTTCCGGAGTATTACCAAATACACCTCTTGCATAGGGGGCTTGTTTTTTCTCTACATAATAGCTAACTTCTTTTCCTTTATAATTGTCCTTTATAATTGCAAAATCGCCAACACCCATGAAAAACAAATAAGGGGCATGCGGCAGATCCATTTTCCAGTAATCTGTTCTTGTGCCGTCGGTATTTTTCTTCTGACTGATCAGTAAGCCGTTGCTTAGTGTAACATATTTTGAAGGAACAGTCATATAAATTTCTTCCGTACTTTTTTGGTTGGGTTTATCAATAGTAGGCATCCAAACACTATTGCTTTCTGTTTCACCTTGTGTCCAGATTTGAATAGGCTTGTTTTTATCTTCCCCTTTTGGGTTTATAAAATAAAGCCCTTTAGCATCGGTAATGGCAGCACTTCCCTTTACTTTTAAGTCATTAGGTTTGGCCGTATAATTTATATAAACGGTATAATTTTCACCTCCTTTGTAGGTTCTGTCAAGCTGAATAAAGAGTTGTAGACTATCATATCTGTATTTTAAGGGAGATTTTATCAGGCCTTTCATAATGGCAACTTCCTTAATATCCATCCCCTTAGTGTCCAAAGTCAATGAATCTGTCGCATAAAAATGAGGTTTTAAGGTTATCCAGGCTTTGCCATATAGGTAAGACTTGTCGTAATCAAACTTCACATCTAATTTAGTGTGAACCAGATCGTTGATTTTTGTAGCAGAGGCTCTGTATATATTCATCCACGAGGTGTCAGCAGCTACTTCTTCCTGCTGAGCAAATGCACTAGTTACAATCATTATGCAGATTGCAATTGCGAAAAATTTCTTCATATTTCTGTTTTTAGAGTTGTAAAAATAGGGGTACTCTTGTTAACGCAAAACGAATTTTTGTATAAATGGTAAAAGAAAAATTTTAATAAGTATTTTTGTGAATAAAATATAGAGGATGCAAAAATTACTATACTCGTTATTGCTTTTAATCTTTAGTCAAATAGCCTTCTCTCAGCAAAATCGTTTTATTTATATTCAAACAGAAAACAAACAACCTTTTTATGTTAAGTTAGATAAGAAGGTCTTTAGTTCAGCATCATCTGGCTATGTAATTATTCCTAAATTGGTAGATGGTACATATAATCTTTCTATCGGGTTTCCTAAAAATCAATGGCCAGCTCAAAATATTCAATGTACAATTGATAAAAAAGATGTGG